>CAZPJJ010000014.1:0-27178 GCA_964586535.1 uncultured Acidobacteriota bacterium
AGACATGCTTCCCCGCCTCGAGCGCCGCCTTCACCAGCTCCGCATGCGTGTCGTGGCGCGTCGTGATGAACACCGCGTCCACCGAGGCATCCGCGAAGATCTCCGCCGCGTCCGTCGCCGCCTTGCCGAAGCCGAACTTCTGCGCCGCCTCCACCGCCGTGAACCCGCGCGCCGTCACCACCGAGACCTTGCGGACCCCCGCGGTGCCCTTCACGTGCGGCAGCAAGTACGAGCGCGCGAACGACCCCGCGCCGATGAACGCCACGCCGATCTCGTCCGCGCCCTTCGCCTGCACCCCCGCGCCCACCGTCAGGCTGCGCGCCAGGCTCGGCGCCTCGGGATACTCCAGCACGATGCCGATGTGCGGCTCAGGATTCTTGCCCGAGACGATGTCGTACGCTGCCAGCGCGTTCTCGAACGCGAAGCGATGCGTGATCAGCCGCTTCACATCCAGCGTGCCGCGCGCCACCGCCTCCAACACCGTTTGCATGTTGCGCTGCTCGGTGTAGCGCACGTGGGCGTACGGATAGTCGATCCCGCCCTCTTCGTACGTCGGGTCGTAGCGCCCCGGCCCGTACGAGCGCGAGATCACCAGATCCAGCTCCTTTCGGTACCACGGCTCGCGCGGAATCTCCGTCGGGATCAGCCCCACCACCGAAACCCGCCCGCGCTCGCGGCAGACATTGCCCGCGAGTTCGATCGGATCCTTCGACTTCGTCGCCGCCGTGATGATCACCGAATCGACGCCGTAGCTCTCCGAGAGGCGCATGCAGAGCGCTTCGACATCATCCTGGCCGCGCACCCCCGCGTGCTCCAGGCCGAGCTGCCGCGCCAGGTCCACCATGCCCGCCGAGACATCCGTGCCGATCGGCACCGCCCCCGCGTCGCGCAGCAGTTGCCACGTGATCTGGCCCAGAAGCCCCAGGCCGATCACCAGCACCCGGTCGCCCATCCGCACCTCGGCGCGGCGGATCCCCTGGAGGGCGATCGCGCCCACCGTCGCGAAGCTCGCCTCTTCGAAGCTCAGCGCCTCGGGGACCGGCACCACCAGATTGCGGGGGATCAGCACGACCTCCGCATGCGAGGCGTAGTTCTGGCCGCCGCAGGCCACGCGCATCCCCGCGCGCAGGCGCGGATCGTCCGGGTCGGCCTCGAGCACCACCCCCGCCGACGAGTAGCCCAGCGCCACCGGGGTGTCGAGCTTCTCCTGGACCTTCTTGATCGTCGCCGCCAGGCCCTCTTTCTTGATGTTGTCGAGGACCTGCTTGACCTTGTCGGGCCGCTGCCGGGCCTTTCCCAGCAGCGAGGCCTGGGCGGCCTGGACCGTCCCGCGCTCGGTACCCGCCGAGATCAGCGACCGCGTCGTGCGCACCAAGACGAATCCCGGGGGCCGCGCGGGCACCGGGGCTTCGACCATCGAGAACTCACCGGACTTGAGGTTTTGGAGCAGTTGTTTCATGGCGCGTGAGTTTAGCGAAAACCGGGGGCGGGGGAGAGACGGGAATGTGACGAGGGTGGCCGTAGGCGGCGAGCCGTGCTCGCCGCATCGTGCGACGAGCGAATCCTGGGATTTCGTAGGTGGCGAGCCGTGCTCGCCGCATCGTGCGCTGAGCGAATCCCGGGATTTCGTTGGCGGCGAGCCGTGCTCGCCGCATCGTGCGCTGAGCAAATCCTGGGATTTCGTAGGCGGCGAGCCCGTAGGCGGCGAACCCCGTAGGCGGCGAGCCGTGCTCGCCGCATCGTGCGATGGGCGAATCCCGGATCTTCGATCCGGAGGATTGGCGAGCCACGGTCGCTGAACGCGGGCAGCACGGCTGCCCGCCTACGCGCCGCATCGTGCGGTGCGCGTGCGACCTTGGCGAACCGCGTCAGTACTCGTCCGCGCCGACGTCGCAGCGCGCTGGTTCGCCGCCGAAAACGCTTCGCGTGCGAGGCTGGCCGTCCATGTCGTACGGCAACCACGGCGGGGCGGGGCCGGTGCAGCGATCGATGAGCGGTGAGTAGAGGGTGAGGTGGAAGTTGCCCAAGATCGGCGAAGCGAAGAGTGGGTCGAGTGAGAAGTTGGCGGAGTTTCCTTCGACGGCGTTGAGTTCTGGGATCGAATCGATGAAAACCAGGCCTTCGTCGACGAGCATCCCGCCGTTGTCGTAGAGATCGTTACCAATGAGCGTCGCGTCCGCAGACGATCTGAGGGCGTCATCCTGAATTGCTTCGCGGACGGCATAGTCGGATCCACCGTAGAAGACGTTGTTGCGGATAGTTGCCACGTTGGTTGCCCCGGGACACGAAGCGGGGTCATCGCACATGGCGTGAGACGACAGGGCGATCGAAGAGTACCCGCCGAACGCGAAAGTGTTGTTATCGATTTCGGAGAGGATCTCGACACCACACGGGTATGCTGCCGCTTCGAGTTGGATCGCGTTCCCGCTGCACTCGAAGAGACTCGATCCGACATTGAGGTCGAAGTGCACGGCGATCCAAAGACCCGATCTCTCACGGCAAGTCGCCTCTGCTGCCAGTCCGGCGCCTCCGGAGGCGACTTTAGTAGTGCGAACAGAAAGCGAGCCGGAAGCGGACCATGTGTAATCGTAGAATTGGACATCGACAGCGGGACCCGTCATTGCAGTAATCGTCGTTCCGGAAATATCTATCGAGAAAGAAAATCCTTCTCCATGAAAATAAACACACCGTTCGTCACACTCGATGCGGCTGTCGATAATGCGGAGTGAAACTCCGAGCGGCTGCTCCACGATGCGGTGAAAAAGGCCCGCACCAACGCGTCCATTGTTGATTGTCACTCCGCGAAAAGTTACGTTGTCGCCGTCACGGTTCCCGATGCCAGGACTCCCCTCAAATCTAATGCCGTCCAAGTAGGCGACGAGAGTAACGCCCTCGACTGGAGGCCACTGCTCGGACCAAAAGGGGCTGTGCCCGTCGCCGGTCCACTCGGTAGGTTTCAGAACTGGATCGCGCTCGTGAAAGAAAACCTCAGTTCCCTCGAATCCGCCGAAGATTCTGAAGCTGCGCCCAATCAGGGGATCTTGCAGAACGGATTCCACGATCGGACCGGTCAGCCATACATCGACGTTCTGTGACTTGCCGACATGATCGAGGGCTCGCGCGACACTCGTGTATGCATCGGGCCATGACAGGCCAGTGCCCGCACCCGTAGCGTCGGGATCGACGAAGACTCTCGGTCCACACGAGGCGACTCCTCGCGGGTGATCCTCATCGCCGAGGGGACCATTCACGATGCGGCCGCCGGGCGTTTCGTAGTCCTGCGCCCCTACGAGGAAAGTCACGACCTCACCTGCGGGAGGTAGATCGTTGGTGCGGGCAATGAGGCCCTGAATCTGTGTCAGCAGACACTCCGATCCCGTTCTTTGTGGGATCTGTCCCATCACGATCGCGTACCCCGCCGGCGAGTACGTCGCGTCCCACGTCAGCGTCTGGTTGTCGCCGGGTACGAAGCGAAGCCCGTGCACTTCCGGAAGCGAGCTCTGCGCGGACGCGAGCGTCCCGGCCGCGACGACGGTCGCGAGCACGATCGCCGCGTGGAGCACGAGGCGGAGGCTCGGCCACTGGAGCGGAGTTCGAATGCGACGTTGCGACATGGCTGGACGACCCCCTCGAACGAACACCTAGCTGCGAAGACGGCGGCCACGCTGCAATGGCTAGCGGAATTGTAAGCGTGGCGGCAGCGCTGAGGAGCGTCTGAGGCTCCCCCGGCAGTAGTTCGTGACGTAGTCCCGACCGGCGAGGGACACCTTCGACCAGGAGCCAGCGGCAAACGTCTCACGGGCTCTTGGCGGGCTCCGAACTCCTGCCCTGCGACATCCACCGAGGGTTCCGGCGGCTCCCTGTATATAGAAGGGGACTGCTCGAGAAGCCCAGCCCACAGCCTGTTTCCACGGGGACAAGGGCGAACGCCTGGGGACGACCCCGCGTGGCGGCGCGGCGGTTCGCCTGCCTGCGCTGTCGTCCGCGAGACCCATGCCGAGCGGCAAACGTCTCACGGTCGGAGGCATCGCCGCGAGGGGCAGGTGTCAACGATGTCCTGAGTCACGGTGTAAACCATGTCCTGAGTCACCCCGACGACGCCCGCTCCGCGTGCTCCGCGGCAAACGTGTCACGGTCGGGATTGAGCTCGGGAATCGACGCTCATGCCACGTCATCAGCCGTCCCTCGCGATCATCATCGCGAAACACTCCCGCTCCATCGCCCCTGTTCGCGCCAATTCGGTGACACCCAAGGCTTTCCGCTTGCCCCGCTTCCCTCAGAGGCCCACGTTGTTACAGAATCCACCTGTCCGCAGGGAAGGCCAGGGAAGACCAACCCCGAGTTCGCGGTGTGCCCCGAGCGCCGCGAGATGCTCCGGGCCCATCGCGACGGACCATGACGACCGCCACCTTGAGAACCACGACTTCGAAGAGCGTCGAAGAGGCCAAGGGTCCCCTGACCATCCTCTTCTTCAGCCACTACTTCCCCCCTGAGGGGAACGCCCCCGCCAACCGCACCCATCAGAACTGTCGCATCTGGGCAGCGCAGGGGCATCGGCCCATCGTCATCACGTGCGCCCCGAACTGTCCCGATGGTGTCGTTTACGAGGGCTATCGCAATCGCTGGCTCTCCCGCGAGACGATCGACGGCATCGAGGTCTTCCGCGTCTGGACCTGGATCGCCAAGAACGCAGGCTTTGCGCCGCGCATCGCCAACTATGTGAGCTACATGCTCACCGCGACCTGGCGAGCCCTGCTCTTGCGCGAGCGCCCGGACGTGATCGTGGCGACCTCTCCCCAGTTCTTCTGCGGATTCGCGGGAGTTCTGGCGAAGTGGATGCTGCGGAGGCCGCTCGTTCTCGAGATTCGCGACATCTGGCCCGAGTCCATCGTGACCGTCGGCGCCATGAAGAAGTCGCTGGTCATCCGCGGCCTCGAAGTGCTCGAGCGACTCATGTATCGAGCTGCCGATCACATCGTCACGGTAGGCGAAGGGTACAAAGAGCAGCTTCTCGAGCGCGGCGTTCCCGAATCCAAGATCGAAGTCGTCATGAACGGAGTCGACGCGGAGGTCTTCCATCCCCGCGAGCGCGACGTCGAGCTGGCCTTGCGTCTCGGTCTCGACGGGAAGTTCGTCGTGACCTACGCCGGCACCCTCGGCATGGCGGCAGGCCTCGAGGTCGTTCTGCGCGCGGCCGAGAAGATGCGCGCGCGCGAGTTCGACGACGTGGCGTTTCTCTTGGTCGGAAGCGGTGCCGAACGGGAGCGGCTCGAGGCCGAAGCCCGGGCGCGCGGCCTCGACAACGTGATCTTCACGGGCCGCCTCGGCCGAGACGACGTGCCTCGCTATCTCTCCATCACGAACGCAGCCTTCATTCACCTGAAGAAATCGGATCTCTTCCGGACGGTCATCCCCTCGAAGATCTTCGAAGCCGGAGGCATGGGACTTCCCATCATCATCGGCGTGGAAGGAAAAGCCGCCGCACTCGTCGCTCGGATGGGCGCAGGCATCGCCATCGAACCAGAGTCCGAGGATGCGTTGATAGAAGCCATCTTGAAGCTGAAGGCCGACCGCACTCTTAGCGCAAACCTCGGACGAGCCGGCCACGAGCACGTCATGCGCCACTGTGAGAGGCGAGTGCTGGCAGGGACGATGCTGAAGAGCTTGGAGCGGGAAGCGAGCCGGAAGTCGGATGCCGTGGAGGTGGTTGGGGGATGAGTGGTCGAAGGGAGGTCGCACAGACTGTGAGCCCGTTGTCGGTCCGATGGTGGGATGAGCGGCTCTATCCAAAACCTGAGAGCCGCGACCCATTCTTGTCGCTCAACTCCATGCTCGATCACCACATCCGCGAGCATCACCGGGTGCTCGACATCGGAGCAGGGGCAGGGGAGAACAACTGCTACCAGCTGAAGGGCCGATGCAGGGAGATCGTGGGTGTCGATGTCGATCCGCGCGTCGTAGACAATCCTCTGCTTGACCGCGGTGTCACCGCTGATGCATCCGGCCTGCCCTTCGATGACGCCACGTTCGATGTCGCGTTCTCGGTCTACGTTCTGGAGCACGTGGAGAATCCAGGCAGCTTCGTCCGTGAAGTCGGGCGGGTCCTCAAGCCGGGTGGCCTATTCTTGGCTCTCACGCCGAACAAGTATCACTACGTCAGCGCTCTCTCCTCTCTCACGCCCACCTCGTTCCACAAGTGGTACAACAAGAAGCGCGGTAGAGAGGAAGATGACACGTTCCCAACGTTCTACAGGATGAACTCCCGGTCGTCCCTTCATCGCGTCTTCTGCGAGAACGGCTTCACGCCGGAAGCAGAACAACTTATCGAGGTTCGCCCGAACTACCTCACGTTCTCTGTTCCGACTTTCCTTCTCGGTGCTGCGTACGAGCGGCTCGTCAATGGTGTGAATGCGCTCGCGAGCCTTCGCGTCAACCTCGTCGTCGCTTACCGGAAGTCGCAGTCGTAGAAGCATGATCGCCAACGGCAGTGTTGAGCCAGGGACTCACCAAGAAGTACCCGAGGGACGGAACAAACGCCCTCGGATTGGACTGCTTACCCTCTTTCACACGATCCGCTACCTGAAACCGGAACAGATCGCGGGGCAGATCCTGCTTCGGTGGCGACGTGTCACCGAACGACCCGAGCGATTCGCCCAAACGGTCTCCTACCCGAAATTCCCAGGACTACGCTGGAAACAAACGTTCGAGGCTCTTCCGCCGAGCGGATCCAGCTTGACGGCCGAGAGTGTGATTTCCGGTCGATACCAGTTCTGGTTCGGTGAAACACACGATGTCGGATACCCACCGGCAGATTGGAACGCGCCGGGCCCGACGAAACTCTGGCGCTACAACCTGCATTACCACGAGTGGATCTGGCTCCTCCCGTACGAAGAAGCACGACGTATCACTCTCGACTGGCTTGAGCGCCATCCCATCGGTCGGAATCAGGTCGGATGGGAACCGTATCCGATCTCGCTCCGATTGCAGAACTGGTGTGCCCTCTTCTTTGGGAAGTGGCGCGAGAGAACTCTTGGGGACGAGGAGTTTCGAGATCGTCTTTGGCGCGGAATCGTTCTTCAAGCTGAGTGGCTCAGAGGCCATCTCGAATGGCACCTCATGGGGAATCACCTCCTAGAGAACGCGATTGCGCTGAGCATCGTCGGCAGCGCATTCGAAGGAAGTCTCGCTCGAGGATGGCGCGACGAAGGCTTCCAGTTGCTCAGCGAGCAACTCGAAGAGCAGATGCTCGATGACGGGATGCATTTCGAGTTGTCGCCGATGTATCACGCACGGGTTATCTACGCGCTGTTGCTGCTCCAGAGTGCCGATGACGAAGAACTGTCCACGATCGTGAAGCCATACGTCCAGAAAGGACTGCATCCTCTCGATCTCTTGCGGCACCCAGATGGAGATTTCGCGATGTTCGGGGACTCTGCGCCGGGGATCATGCCGTTGCCGCAGAATCTGCTTGACTGGGCAGCACGACTCGGGAACGAGAGCGCTTCACACAGACGAGGCGTCTGGGAACTCATCGACTCGGGTTACTTCGGGTACCGAGATACGGAAGGGAACGCGTTCATCGGCGATCTGGGTCCCCTGGGTCCGGACTACATTCCCGGGCACATGCACGCGGATCATGGATCCTTCGAAGTGTCGGTCAATGGTAGAAGAGTGATCGCGGAGCCAGGAATCACGACGTACGAAGATTGCGAGCGGAGGCGATTCGAGAGATCTCAGGAAGCGCATCCGCTCGCGATGCAGATGCAGCGTGGGCAGGCGGAGTTCTGGGGAGCGTTCCGGGTGGGTAAGCGGGAAAGGTATTTCTCCCGGTGACGCCTCCTTGAAGAGCAAGCGCGGTTTCCGCCTTCCTTTTCAAGATGGCCCGGAGACCACCATGCAGGTATGGTGGACTCAGGCCGCACGCGCTGAATTCCAAATTCTGTAACTAATCGAGATAGGTTTCGTTCTCGAACTGATCGACGATCAGTAGGTCCGCAAAGTCACCAATCGCGATCAGCCTGTCGCCATCGTTATCGTACCCGTTCGGGTAGTCTCCGTTAAGTCGCAACCGTACGGGAGCTCCGAGATTTGTGACCTCGACATAGTCAGTGTCATACCCACCGTACAGCCGTGGAATTAACGACGGCCGCGTAGGAGGAGCGGACCACCCACTCCGAAACGAAATCTTCAGGTCGTCATTGCCAGTGTCTCCACTAGCAACCTCGACACCATCCGGGTCACCCAGCTGATCACGGTCAGCGCTCCCGTAGAGCTTGTCGTAGTCGCCGGCGTTGCCGTCAATGGTGTCGCTACCTCCGCTACCGATCAGAATGTCGTTACCATCACCGCCGAGTAGAACATCGTTCCCGGAACCACCGACGATGTAGTCGTCGCCCTCGTTTCCATAGAGTTCATCGTTCGCCCGCGAACCCCAAATCTCGTCATCCCCCTCGTCCCCTGTCACGACGACTGCAAAGTCCGAGTAGACACTGAGATTGAAGTAAAACTCAGAAACTGTGGTCAGCTCAATGAGGTCGTCGCCGCCGTAGCCGCGCACTGTAATGCCCGCGCGATCCTCAAGATCGAAGAATCCGTAGTCGACGGCATTGATAGAGACGACGACTCCGTAGGTAGGGCCAGATTCAATCCACGCGACGAGGACGATCTCATCAGCCTCTTCTGTTCCATCCACGAAAAGGTTATTGCGGTGATCGATGCTCACGCCCAAAGACAGCGTCACTGTCACCGAAACAGCGAAGCACGTAGCAATGCTTAAGAGTCGCACAGTGTGCGCAGCGAACGATGCGGATTGCCTCATTAGACTTCCCTCCAACGCGAGATGTCTTACCCTCTCCTGACGCCGACGACACAGCGTCAACGTATGGTCCGCGCTCAACAAGTTCCAGCGCTCGAAACTGAAACTTGTTCAGGACAGTCAATGCGAACGAAAACGAATATATGCATACGGGCGCGCAACGGGTCGCTGGTGGTCACTCCAGCGTCGGTGATGAGGTCGGCGATCCCTGTGACGACGAGATAAGCGAGTGGGGACGACCGCTAAGCGCACAGGCATTGATGACTCGCGGCGAAGCCTTCGGAGAGAAATGGGCGAGAACCCAGCATGTTGGAGGAGCGGGTTCTCGATCGCCCCTGTCCAGGACCTTGTTGAAGCTTTCAAGTGCGTATCTGAGGTCGCGACCTTTGAAAAGGACAGAAACTCTGGGAGAGAACTTAGATGCGCTATCGTGCGGGTAAAGAATCGCTTGCGCGCTTACCGGCCTGTCACGGCGATGTGATAGAAGGCGCCTTTCTGGTCTCCGGCCCGCGGGAGACAGCAGAACGGAGTCCGCTCCGCTATCTAGTAAAGTGCCTGGCGAGAATCTCACTGACCGAAGACATGCCACCAGTTGCGCGTAGTGCCGAGAGAGTATCCGCATGTCGCGACATTTCCGAGGACTCGAAGCGCATCCTGAGCAGCCTTGCGGGGCAACCGCCAACAATCGCGTACGGCCGCACATCTTTCGTCACAATTGAGCCGGCGGCGACAACGGCGCCTTCTCCTACCCTGACACCGTGCATGATGATCGTTTGATGCCCGAGCCACACGTCATCCTCGATGACGATGACACGGTTTTCTCCGCGCGGGGCCGTGATCGCAGGCTCTCCGACGCGACTGATGTCGTGATCCCCGCCAACGAAGCTAACGCGGGCAGCGAGCATCACGAAGTTCCCGATGACAGCTCGGGACGCCAACCAGCACTCGCTGCCAACAAATGAAGAAGCTCCGATCGCAATGCATCGCGGTCGGACATGCAGCCGATATCCGAGATACGAATCTCTCCCGATCTCGAGGAAAGAGTAGCGAAGTCGAAGTAGAACAAGCATGCGCGAACGTTTCACGAGAGCTCGTAGCATTGCTGGGCTCCTCACGCTGGACGCTGCGCGGCCGCGTAAGCGACGGCAGCGAGGACTGCGTCGACGTACGCCGAGATATTGTGCTCGTCTCGAATGATCTGGAGCGACCGCGCGCTCATTGCGCGGAGGCGCGAATCATCGGAGAGCATAGGTGCGAGAAGCGAGGCTATGCGCCTAGCCCGATCGCCTTCGTCCGGTTCAAGAATACGAAAGCCGTTCTCTCCGTCACGGACGAGATCTTCTTCACATCCATCTCCAACGGATGTGATTATCGGAAGTCCGTGAGTCATCGCTTCACTGATAGCAAGCCCTCCCAGGCCAGGCAACACGAAAACGTCCGCAAGCTCGAAGTAGGCCCCGACGCCGTCGACGATCCGGCCCACGAAAGTGGTTCTGTTGGAGATTCCCCTTGCATGGGCAAACTGCTCCAAGTCGCCGCGCAGGCTACCCTCGCCAACGAGAACTAGGTGCCAGGGAACAGAGTCCTTCGGAAGCTGGGAGACTGCATCGAGAAGAACCTCGACCGACTTGCCCGGACTGAGAGCGCCTACGAACAGAATGACCTTGCTCGTACCAAGACCTAGAGACTCGCGAAGCTGCGTTGCCACATGTCTGTCGAGTGTAACTCCTTCTTGGATTCGCTCCGTGTCAACTACATTTACCGCGCGAAACTGCCTGGAATTAGGTATTCCGATAGTATCGAAGTATCGAAGCGCACGAGAACTGTAGCCGAGAACGGCGGTGGAACGTCTCTCGAAGGCGGCGCAGATTCGCCGGTACAGCGTCCCTGCAAATGAGTAGCGGCGGCCCGGAAGCTCGCCAAGAGTCCACCAAATGGTTGCCCTTCGATATCGATGCGCATAAAGGTAGGCCAAGAGATTCGTCGGGAGATTGCTACCTCCCTCAACAGCGACAACGTGCGGTGCAAAACGACGAAGTGCTGAGTAGATCGTCGGATGGAACACGACATCGACACGGCGTCCTGATGTGCGGAGATGAAAAACGCGAGTTGGCAACTCGTGCCGGGCGAAGCGAGCGTCTCCCGGTTCGCTCAGAAGCTTGGTTCCAACAACGCTGGTTCCGTGAAAGAGCTTGAAGTCGATTCCGGGCTGCTGAGCCAGTCGCTCGAAGACAGGTACCCGCCAGTGTTGACAGACTCGATAGACGACCGCGAGTCGGATGTGTCCCACGAAACTCTCCTCCTGAGACGCGCAAGCTACCTTAACGAGTCCTAAACTCATGGGTGTCGGCGGGGAGTCGATCACAAGAAAGCGGCTTCAATCGATTCCACGGGAATTGGTGGAAGATGCCGACGTGCGCGCAAAAGCCCCCAACTGAGCCGCGATCACGCACAGTGCCCAAAAGCGATAGTGCCCCAAAGTTGTCCCTGATTTCAACGTCATCAGAAACTCGAATAGGCTAAGGGAGAGGACAAGTAGAAATGCTAACTCCACACCTGGGTGGACGGTTCGATACCGACGGGCAGAAGCGAGATTGACCACCGTCGCGGCGAGAAGTACGCAGTAGAAGCCAAAACCAACGAGCCCCGTCTCCGCGAGGATTTCCACGGGGATACAATGCGGGTAAATAGAAACACCGGGGATAAGATGCGAGAAGGACGCGCTAGTACCGAGTCCGAGTAGGATGCCGGTAGAATCCGCGTCGACCCATGCGTGGAGTAGCGCCTGCATTAGAGGAAGTCGCTTCACAAAGACGTCTTCGTGTATTCGCTGGGGCGTCCAACGGTAACCGGCGGAGGTCATCGCGATCACGTCGTCGAGGAAGACCGCAGTGGCTACGAGAACGAGCGCAAAGACGATCAAACGCCGGCGAGGAAGCTTGGCGTTCAGGAGCGCGGATATAGGCACGACGGAGACAGCAGCGATTACTTGGGCTCGAGAACCACTCTTGACAGCTAGGAGAAGGCCGAGAACGGCGGCGCTGCCGTAGAGCAGGGGTGTTCGCCTTGTCATTAACAGCACGATAGCGGAGATGATAAAGACCCAAGCTCCCAGATCGCCGAGCGCGAGTGGCTGCATCTCGACTTTGGAAGCACTTGCCAAGACACCTCGAACTCCCCAAGGAAGCGCGAAAAGTACGTAGAGACAGAAGAGAGCGGAAGTCTGGGCAAGCGTCTCTAATACACGGACAAGGTCATCCGCGCTCGCTATGAGACACGGGCCGAGCACAGATACGACGACTAAGTAAGGTAGGTATCCCACTACCATTCGGTACGAGACGTCTGGATCGATGCTCCAAAACGCTGTCGCAGCCACATAACTCAGGAAGAGAGTCGGGGGCACTACCGATAAGATGTAGGTTCGCAGGGTGGCGTAGCCCTGGAGCACGAAGGTGAAACACGCGACGAGGGTGATGCATCCCATAACGTACTTGAACCACCCACCTGGCAGAAGTGCGGCCGCATCCATTGCCAGGAGCACCTGCTCATAGGCAAAGATGTGGAAGAGGACGATTAGTACGTAGGGTGGACGGCGAATCGCCACGAAGGCGAGAATCGCTAGGGCGGCGATCGGGATTGTCGTCACCATCGTTGCTCTTCGGTCATTGACTCGCTTTCCTGTGATGAATACTTAGGAAGATGCATAGCCAGGCGATCGTTCCAATCGCTGCGACGGCGGGAACGCACGCAGTCGTTGCTACGAGGTCGTGCATCCGGCCGACAATCGCTATAGAGGTAATCAGCAAGAAGGAGCTAATCGCGGAGACAGTATTTACGAGTCGAAGCGAGGCATAGCGGATGGCGAATGTTCTCAGGGCAAGTGAGGCGCACGTGAACCCGTTCGCGGTCGCGATTAGGGGCTGAAGCTCGAGTGGGGCGCTTCCAAGAGCGGGGTACAAGAAGTTCAATAGGCGGACTCCGAGGGTCCAGGAGAGAATACCTAGAAATGCGCTGGCAAGTGCAAGGAGCGAGAGAAAAGCGAACTGCGCTGGTGGTGAGAGAGGCGGGTGTGGTCTTGATGCAAGGAGCGACAGTCCGAGACCGGCAGTAAGCGTCATGGGAATAACGAACAGATTCCCAATCGATGCACTTGCAAAAAAGACCGAAAGTTGATCCTCACCGTGAGTCATGCCGATGAGCAAGCGCGGGGAATAGAGGTTGAGCTGCTCGAAACCAGAGAATATGGACGCGGCGAGCGCGGGGGTAAGTAATGTCAGCCAGGATCCAGGAGCTGAAGCAGCCTTCGTCGTGAGCTGCACTGAGTAACGATGAATGAGTACTGCGCTCTGAAGGGCGAGACCGATTGCATAAAGGGAGAGCACAGCGGGGAGCCATGTGTGGGGGGTGAATACGATGGGGACGAACAGGAGGGGAAGAACCTCGAGGACCTTGAGTCCCAGAAGTTGTCCGAAGCGGCGCTCGAAACGGAGATTAGCGATGAGAACGTGCGAGACTCCTCGAGCTAACCCAGAGGCTAGGAGTACTGCGGAGACGAGAAAAGCGAAAGAAGTAGCAGTCGGTGGCAGATTCACTGGATGGAGTAGTGCCATCACGACAAGGCCAAGAAGAGTGAATAGTGTTGCGGCTAGGCCGCTTCCCATGAGCGCACGTCGAAGGAGTTGATCTTTTTGATCGCGAGTCAGGGCTGCTGCTTCTCGAAGCAGAATCGTGGCGAAGCCGTTGGCAGGTACGATCGAGAGGAGTGTCGTCAAACTTGTGATCCAGACAAAGAGCCCGAACTCGATCGCGCCGATGCGCGCTTGGAGCCACGGCGATACGAAGAGCCTGTCGGCGGCAATCGGTAGCGCGAAAGCCGCGCTTGAGTATGCGAAGTACTTGGCGAAGCGCAGTGCGCGTCGGCGGGAGGTGGGCGCGTTGACCTCTTCGTATGTCATTTGAGTGCGTAACCGGCGCGTCGAGGAGAGGTCAGAGTGTCTGTTCGAATGACTCTCTCATGGCGTTTCGGGTGCAATCTTGCATCGTGATTGCGCGCAAGAGGCGACGTCGCGATTGCGGGATGCTCGATCGTGTGTCGTGACGCGGGTATAGGTTGCATATTCAAACGACAGAGCGCTTTTGGAGGGTCGCAGATTAGAGAGAAGAACTCACGCAATTGCGTCACTGTACTCCCGAGGTTACCGAGTTTCCAAGCCCGAAACGTGAAACTCCCGTACGGCACACAAAATCTGGCGCACCCGAGTGGAGCGGGGCGAAGCAGACGCAGGTCGCAGTATGTCCTTATGTTCCTTGATAGGGGCTTCTGTCAAGGGAATCGAGGATTCGTGATGGACTCTGTGTCGTCCGACTCGCCGACGTCCGCGGCGCTGTCGGAGCGGCGTCCTACGAGGCCAAGGGATGTGATGGTCTGTTGGACAGCATTGGGATCAGGCATCGTGTTCCTAGGTCCCGCGGAAAGCAGGGATGAGCGAAGATGTTCCCTCACGCAGAATGACCCTACTTTGGCGGATGCCTTTCATGGAAGTTCAGAGCGGTCCCGTGAGGCGAAGACGCTGCCCCTGAGTCGCGATTGTCCTTCGGGCAGAGAAAGGAGAGATCGATCGTTGGGATGGCAGCTCTGAAGACTGGTATCGATGTGCTCGCGGCTCCGTGGGGCGGTCAGGGAACTGGGTCGCGCTGGAGCGGGCACTTAGGGCGGAGAGTCTGGAGCAGTACCTGACGCGGAGTTCTCCCCGCCAAACACTCGCTATTTCGGGAGCCCCTTCAATCTCCTCTGATCCCCTGACTCCCACGCTCGGCGTGTCATGGATCACCGGCGCGAAAACCGGCGCCTCATCCACCAGCCGCGCAAACAACGTCATCCGGCGTCCCTGGGCCTCGAGGTTTTCACTCTCCGGCAATTCCACGTGCAGCCGCATCGAGCCCATCTGGCGGCGGTCCTTCAGCCTCAGCGTCGCCTCGACCCGAATCGTTCCCGAAGCCCTGGCGCGAGACACCGCATCCGCGCGCCGGGCGCAGGCGTGCGCCTGCTCTGGCCCGTCCTCGGTCTGCGCGGACTGCGGAGTAGCCTCTGGCTACGCCTCGTCCGCGCCGACCTCCGTGCGGGCCATCCGGCGTGCGCCTTCGGCGTCTCGCACACAGGTTTCGTGAACGATCCGGGTGCAGCGAAACCGCCGTGCTCGGCACCTGCTGCGCCACCGACCAGCCCAGGCGGCGCGGACGGCCGCTGCGGTCCTCCCAGGTCAACTGCATCCAGCTCACGCCGAGTTCCTGGGCCGCCAGGCTGAGCGCGCGCCACCACGATCCGAAGTTCTCGGCTTCCTGGATCCGCGAGAGCGCCGCTTCAAAAGCCCGGTGTTCCAGTCGGGTTTGGATCACGTGGCGGCGGTTCGAGGCCAGCTTCTGCAGGTTTTCGCGCAGCTTCACCACGCCGCAAATTCGAAACGCCCCCAAGAGCAGCAGGCAGGCGCCGCCGAAGACCCACAGCGTGCGGGCGTCGCGGACCATCACCATCACCGCGCCCACCACCGCCGCGGCCAGGCTCAGCGACTAAAGCGCCAGCACCGTGTGCCGGTGGCCCAGGCCGCGCTCCAGCAGGCGGTGATGGATGTGTCCGCGGTCCGCGGCAAAGAGCGAGCGCCGCCCCAGAAAGCGCCGAAGCATCGAGAGCAGCGTGTCGAAGATCGGGACGCCCAGCGCAAGGACTGGCAGCGACAGGGCTGCGGCTGTGTGGGGTGGAGTGGCGAGCGAGGTGGGGGTGGGGCGGGGGGAGTGGCGAGCGAGGTGGGGGCGGCTAAGTTGCGGAGGCCGGGTTCGTCGTGCGGTGGCGGGCGGCGGTGAGGAGCCTTCGGCTCGAGGCACGGGAGTCCGAAACTGTCGCGGTGCCGTCGAATCGCGGCGGGCGGTATCGCTCGACAGTGGCGCAGGACTTCGGGGGGTAGGGGGACTGTCCGTGCGTTTGCCGCGCGTGATCGTTGAGGGGCTGGGGCGGCGGGGGCTTGGACCAAAGCGCCGAAGCGTTGCGGGAACGAAGTGGCAGGAAGCGGCTCGCGGAGCGTGAATCGACTCACGAGGGGGGCCTTGCCTTCGACGTTCGCGAAGCGGCCGAGGAAGTCGACTCGTCGTGCGATTCAAGCGTTCCGTGATGACGAGATGACACCTTGCAACAACTCCCGAGACTCTCCACTAACCCCGTTGCGCCAACGGGTTACTTTGAGGCAGGATGCCGCCGGGTTTCGAGTGCCCTACACGACCTCCAGCGAGTGACGCCCGTTAGATAGGGGGGTCCATGTCGGTCTTTCTCGGGCTACCTCGTCGGATATCAGCCGACGGTATCGGGTTGATCGTCGAAGGTACTCTGCGCTTCGAGTCTCCCACCGGGGACACCATCGCCGGCAACACAGATTCGCCCACGCCCGAAAAGGGGCAGTGGTACGGGTTGCACTACGCGGGGGCGGCGCGGGAACCGGAGCCACTCCACGGATTGACGATCGAGTGGCGATTGAACGAAATCACCGCCTCGGCGAACTCGGGGTTCCCCGACCTGTCGGACGTTTCAATCCGGCCGATGTATGGCGATGGGATCTATGGCGACGGATTGATCTTCGAGCCTGGCGCGTGGAGAGTGCGCCATCTGAGGACGCGCCGGATCGAAGGGAACGGCGTCTACTTGGAGCCGAGTTCCGCACACGCCGGTGTTTTGGCCGCTTCCCATTCTTCTGCGAGCGGTTCTGTCGTATTGCACAACGGTGTCTTCAAGTCGCGTGCGCTTCATCAGGACGTTGTGCGCTTCCGTTACATGAACTCGATCACGCCAATTACGGCCGACATCTTCAAGCCGAAAAAGAACAGGTATTCCGTCAATCTCTACGGCGCGAACGCAAATTTGACCTGCCTCATCGGGAACACTGAGATCGATGGCGGCCAAAACGGCGTCCATCTCTCCGCGGGAAGGGGCACGATCCGACGCACGACCATCCGCAACGCCGCTTGCGGCGTGCGGGTCCCAAGATCCGGTTCCTCAGGTGTGGTGACTCACGAGATCGAGACCAGCCGAATCACGGACAACTCGTACCGTGTCTACGCTGGTAGCGGGACGGGGGCCCTCTTGCGCGACAACGACCTCCACTACAACTCGACCTGTGCGATCTACCACACGAGCCCGCAGGATTTCGACGCGCAGGGCAACTACTGGGGCAAAGACGTGCGCAGCGAGATAATCTCCAAAGGTTGCGACGGAAACATCGGCAAGATCTACGACAAGCGAGATTCGAGTTCATACGGCGTCGTGGGATTCTGTCCGTTCGCCGACTCCGCTTACGGCACTCAGGCGACGATCGAACTCGCCGTCCAGAGCGCTGGGGGAGCGATCGAGTTTCGCTGTGATCCGAAAGCCGGTCTCTCCTACGACTTGATCCGCGGCGACGTGAGCAATGTCGCGTTCTCCGGTCTCACCGTCGATCTCGGCACCGTCTCCCGCAACGCCGAAACCAACGACACCGGGCTAATTGTCGATCAGAGTCCCGCGCCGGCTCCAGGCGCGGCGTGGTTCTTCCTGCTGCGCGATAGTGACGCGCCGGGTACCTACGAGCGCTCGTCGGGCCATCAGGCGGAGGGAGAAGAAAACACTAGGAGAAGACGCGCATACCGTCTGGAGGGGGATTGCTCGTAGAAACGAGTGGTGATCTGTCGATGCGCAGACGAGAAGACCAGCCGATCCCGAATGCCGCGAGGAGTGTTCTCCTTGCTCTGCGTCAGCTTGAGGAGTTGCCGCGATGAAAGCCCCATTCGACCTCGTGTACTACGTATGGTCCGAGCTTCTCGTCGGGACGGTTCACGGAGAGTCGTTCTGCGTCCGAGCCGTCTCCGGCGGTGGCCGCGGCAGGACGCAAGGTGTCCCGGAGACGTCATTTGCTTCGTTCTCGCCCCATAGAGGAACGAACTCCGGAGCGCGTATCAGAGGCGGTGTCATCCCGCCTGGGCTCTGGAAGATCGAGCGGCCGAGCCTTTACAGTGGAGCGTTTGCGAAGCCCGTCGCGAAACTGATACCGGCGGGTAACCAAGCGAGCCTCTATCCGACCCGAGAGTACGAGAACGAGCCTTTTCTCATCCACGGTCGAGGCGAAAGGGGCAGCAACGGCTGCATCGTCATCGAGCGAGTCGAGCGCGTGCGGCTCCTCGATTCCGTCGAGAAATCCGGTGGTGCCGTTCTGCTCGTCACGAACGAGATACGCCCCGGAGACTTATTGGACAGGGTGCGCCGAGCCGCGCTGACGGCGTAGCTCTTTTGCGAGTGGGCGAGCGATGCGGTCCGCAGGCGCGTTGTTCGCGGGGAAGGACCAACGTAGGATCCTGGCCACTGGAACATCATCTCCCAGGAGAATCTTTTTTTAAGTCGAGACCGAAAACTTCGCTTACTCAGATGCGAACGATCGGAGGGAATGTGGTGCGATGGCTCTTCTCCTGCCGCGACGTGGCGAGACTTTCCCTCGTTGTCGTCTGCATCTGGATCGCCTGGGCTGACCAGTCGAGCGCTCTGACGTTGAGGCAGTCCATCGAGCGAAAGTTTCCAGTCGTGACCTCGTGTCCGTTGCCGGACCGGGGTCAAGCCTCGTCTCTGTCGTTCGTCGCGGATTCCTCTCGTATCCGCCTGACCCTTGGCCGACAGGACGTTGCCGGGCAGTGCGATGGGCTGTCAGGCGCTGCGTGCGCCGACTCTGAGGACTGTCCTTCAGGCGAGACGTGCGCCACTTGGACGACCTTGATCACGAACGTCGCAATTCTGCGTCGCGGCGTATACGACGAGACCGTCGATCCAGATGGGGACGGTGTTCCCGACCTCATTTCGGAACTCTGCTATACCGGTTGTGATCCGGGATTTGCGCCCGAATTCTGTGCTCCAGAGATGCCAGCCTCGTCTCTGCCCACGGGACCATCAGCAATCGGGGACTACTCCGACGATGCCGTCGGTACATGCCCCGCGGGATGGACATGCGACAACGCGGAGGTTCGGAGCGATTCCTGGTCGCTTTCCTCCGGAGCGGATTTTGTGACCGCGAACGCTCTCCAACTCGGCGTGGTGTCGATCGGGTCCGCAGAGGCCTTCGTGGATGTGGGTGACCTTGAAGAGGGCGTAGAGTACGTCGTCTACATCGAGTGGACCGTGCAGAACATGTCCAATGAAGGGGATAGTGTCCTCGATGTTGGTGTCGACAGTCTGCCGTGCGAGCCACCCGGTACAGGTCCCGAGATCTGTCGCAACGGAGTCGACGACGACTGCAACGGGTTGACGGACATCGGCGATCCGACCTGCGGACCGACAGGCCCAATGCAACTGGCCTTCACCGACGCGAACACGCTTACGTGGAACATGGTGAGCGAGGCGGATCATTTCGCCGTGTACCGAGGCCGGCTGGCGTTCGGCAGCGCACAGAGCAAGACGCCAGGCGAGTATCGCTGCTTCCTCTCGGAGGTGGCAGGGGCGAGCGCGACCATCGACGAAGTACCCCTCGTCGGCGAGGCAAACTTCTATCTGGTCACTGCGCAGCAGATCACGGCATCCGGCGCGATTTCAGAAACCAGTACCGGAACGACCTCCTCGGGCGAGTCCAGAGCCCCGGGTGCGCAATCTCTGTGCGGGCAGCGGGTCTTCGCCGACGGGTCCGGAACGGGGCCATTCACGGGGCGGAGTTGGAGTCAGGCCTACAGGACCATCGACGAAGCGTTGAACCATCCTGAAGCACGAGACCGCAGCGTGGAGGTTTGGGTGAAAGGGGAGATCACTGGTCCCGCGAGCCAGTTGACGATGGAGGGCCGAACGCATGCGATCGTGCGAGGAGGGTTCGCCGGCGTCGAAGCGGCTGCTTGGGAGCGAAACGCTGACTCGAACCCGTCGACATGGTCTGGCGACGGTCGGATCGTCCTCGGCACGAGTCAAGGTTTGGTGATCGATGGTCTCACGATGAAGAAGGGCGTCTACGGTGAACGGATCGAGTACTTCGAGGCAGTCGATTGCGCGGTCGAAAGCACCGTTTCCACCAATCGCAAGATCGAGATCCGGATGACGGGCTTCGATTTCGCTGCCCCACTTCCTCAGGATCTCCTGACCGAGATTTGGATAGACCGTTGCGTTTTCCGAGAGGCTGGTGTGGAACTACAAGCGAGCCCCGGCGAATTGCGAGGTCGAGTCTCTCGAAGCCGCTTCGAGTCGCAAGGGTTGGACTTGGAAATCGGCAACAGATTGGCCGATGACCTTTCCGCGGAAGGGCATTTCGACGTCGTGAACAACGCGTTCAGAGCGGGAGCTCCGATCTCCGTCTTCGTCATGGGGAAGGGGGGGGTCGACGGCCTATTTACTGGGACCATCTCCGGAAACATCGTCGAGGGCAGGGGGCCGGCTACCGAAATCAATCGGGGAGTATCACTGAGCGCTGAGCTCCGCCCCGTGACCGAAACCTTCCCGGAACCTCAGCCGTTCGTCTTCGGGATCCTCGACGTGACGGTGACTGGCAACACCATCACGGGCTGGCGAGAGGCGCTGAGCTGTACCCCCGCCGTCAATCTGCCTCTTCCCGCCACGCCCGATGTAGGCGCCACGATCTGTCGCCTTCGAGCCTGGAATAATCTCATCACCTCGAGTCGCTGGGGGCTTGTTTTCCGGCCCTTCTCCGATGGGAATCGGTGCAACGAATTCGCTGGCGAATGCGCCTCGGCCGTGCTGGATCTGGAGGTGAACGGGAACGACGTCTTCGGCAGCACTGTTTCGCCCCTCTACTGGTACGAGAGACAGCTCACTTCCGTCGCTGAGATGAATGCCCTTGATGGTTTCTCGGACAACATTGATGTCGATCCTCTCTACGCCGACATGATCGATTACACCCTGCAACCGCAGTCGCCCGTCATCGACCTCGGCGATCCCAACGCGCCTGGCTGGATGCCCGTAGACGCCAACGGGAACACGCGTATTCGCGATGGGGATGGGGACGGCGTGGCAAGACCGGACCTGGGGGCCAAGGAGAGGTGAGCGATCACGAGGGCCACGGCGATGGTACCGACGAAGAGCCGATGCCGCGCGGTCTGCCTCCGGAGTCGCGGCGCTCATGGCTCAGGGGGATTGTCGAAAGCGAAGGAACGAATCCAGGGGCCGTTCACCGCGCTTTGCCGTGCGTCGAGGCGAGCGGCGATGGAGAAGATGTCCTCGCTCGACGAGGTCTTCGCATCTTTCGAGATCGTGAGCCCCCCAACGCCCCGCAGTGCGCGAAGTGCTCCCGTGGGTAGCGGCGTGACGATCACGGGTTTCCCTTCGGTTGGGGCGGGGAGATCGCCGATGGCTTCCTCGAACTCCTGGAGCCGCTCCTCGCTGGCGACCACCAGGAACTGTTCACGTGCTCCCGCGCTCGTGACTAGCCAGTTTCGCGTGAGGCCGTCCACGAAGCCTGGGAGGCGGTGACGAGCGCCTCCTCGCAGAGGATTGACGAGTTGAAGTGAGGGCGCGGGGAAAAGAAGCCACTCCTCACCCGCCTCGTCACGGTTGACGATGTAGACGTACACGTCGCGATCGGTTTCCAACTCAACGAAGAGCTGATCACCGGGACGCAGCCGCGCTCCTGGAAGGAGCGTCTCGATCGTCGCCAATCCCTCGCGGCGAAACTCGATATCGATGTCGAGGGGCGCAACTGGCCTCGTGAACCATGCATCGCGGGAAAGTCCGAAGATCGAGATGGCAAGCGCTGCGGCGACCAGGGCGGTGATAGCCAGGGCGCGAACGCCCTGACGAACCGGCCGCCTGTGCGGCTTCGCCGCATCCCGGATCTCTGACTCTCCCAGAGCGCCAGCGAGGGCCGACTCCAGTCTCCCGGGAGATTCCGTGCGCTGTGCGGGATCGGGATGTAGAGCGTTCTCGATGGCGCGCACGAGGCGCTCGGGTAGACCCGGCCGCTCATCTCTCAGCGTACGAGGCTTCCCGCGGGCGTGAGCCTCGCGCAGACCTTCGAGGGTCATCGCCATGAAGGGATAGGTGCCGGTAAGCAAGAAGAAGAGCAGAACTCCCAAGCTGTAAACGTCAGTGCGTTGAGTCGCAGCTCCACCGGCGAGCAGCTCGGGAGCCATGTAAAGCGGCGTCCCGATCGGCCTTCCGATGCTCGTGCTCACGGCCGCGATGCCGAAATCCATGAGGACGATACGGCCTCCGGATTCGCGCATGACGTTCGCGGCTTTGATGTCGCGATGGATCAACCCGCGTCGATGAACCGCCGCTACGGCACGGCAGACGTCGATACCGACGCCCACCGCCTCGTGAGCGCTGAGGGGGCCGTGCTGGCCGACCCATGTCGAGAGGTCCGCGCCGTCGACGAGTTCCATCCAGAGCCCGATCCACCCATCGCGAACGTCGGCTCCGTAGACGGTCACGACGTTGGGATGGCGGACGCGCGCGAGGAGCCTGCCCTCCTCGACCACTCCCTGCGCGCTCGCGGCCGAGTGGGCGCCTGACGCCGCTACGAGTTTCAGCGCCACGTCGCGATCGAGCTTTGTATCGCGAGCGCGCACGACTTGTCCGTAGGCCCCGCGGCCGAGTGGAGCGATGACCTCGAGGTGAGCCCAGACCCGCGGAACATCAGCTGTCGCCTGGAAAGCGTGGACTGAACGTGCCGTGCTTCGCTCGCCGCTCGGAGTCGTGGTCTCGGTGGCCGGACGGCCCTCGGAGACATCGTTGCCGAGAATTGTGCGATGGGCTTGGGCGACAGCAGAAACGAGTCGGAGACCTGCGACGACCCGCCTTTCCATATCGTTTGGCGCCTGCTCCTGCTCGTCGTCCCAATCGACGGGAAGGCCGTCGGCCGCGGCTTCGGCGAGCCGATCGCTCCAACGCTCGAGTTCAGCCATGGTCCACCTCCTCCGCGAGGCGAAGAAGAGCCCGCCGACAAGCAACGCGCGCGGCGTCGGCAGAGGGTTTCGCGCACAGCTCGGCGACCTCCGCCCAACCCAGGTCGAGTTCGAGCCGCGCAACCACGAGCGAGCGCTCAACGGGATCGATCTTCTCGAGCGCCTGCTCGTATCGCTGCATCGACTCGCGACCGACGAGCGCTTCCAGCGGCGAGGCGCCGTGATCCGCAACCTCGTCGGGCAAGCTGGTCGCGGTGGGACGACGCGCCGCGGCACGCGCGGCGTCGATGAGACGGTTGCGAACCGCCTGGCGCAGATAGCCCAGCACGAGACCGTCTTCGGTGGGGCCCGATTCGGCGAGCCGCCGGAGCGTCGCAAGGACGGTCTCTTGAACGATGTCGTCGGTATCGATGAGGCCGCGGGCGAATGCGGGGAGCCGCCCCGCGGCCCACGGCCGAAGCCGGGCGGCAAGGCTTTCCGCGAGGGATTCACGCGCGGCCGCATCGCCGGACCGAGTTCGCTCGATCAGCGCGGCGAGTGACGACCGGGGGGCGTGGAAACCGTCCGGCATGTTGCGATGCCGCCTCCTGGGAGTGCCCGCATGCCTCCCGCTGAGCCGGGGCCTCTGCATGCTAACCGCGCCACGTTCCGTCTGCATCGGCTCTCCTCGTGAAGCTAAGACGACACGTAGGCCGGAACCGAACACGCGATGTTCTCGAAAGCGAGGCTAGGGCGGGCAGACTTCTCCGCAAACCACAGGCACCGCGTCGACGCAGGTAGATTCCCAGGATGTCGTGCAGCATGACGAGTTCTGCTGGCAGATCGCCGCCACGCAGGGGTCGCAGCCAGCAAGAAGTCGCGGACCTGTTTCGCACGGCGAGTGCAAGCACGCCGAACAGGAATCGGGCTTGGCATTGATTTGGGAATCACGGGAGAACGTGTAGCCGTCCCAGCCATACCCCCAGGTTCCGGTGCCGCAGACGTTCTTGCCCCGGGCGAGATACCAATAACCGTCCCCCGGGACTGGATCTTGGTGATAGACGTCGATGGAAGTCACGGGTGTTGCTAGCCGCTCGCAGGCCACGTCGGCCGATTCCCAACCATTCTTCAGACTCTGAAGAGCGCCGGTCACCACGTCATAACGCGTTCCGCTCCCCGCCTGCGACGCAAGGCTCTCCCACTCGACGGTGGCCGAGTACTCGTCCCAGTACGGAACCCTGAGATCCACGACTTCACCCGGCGATTCCTTCGCGGAACCGTCCGAAGGATCGCAATCTCCCGGGCACGGGTAGGGGTAGGCGCAGAAGTTGCAGCCGCCGTCTCCATCCGTGTCGGTACAGGAATCGCAGGCATCGCCGTATCCATCGATGTCCGTGTCGGCCTGGGCTTGCGGCACGCCGTTCGGTCCTTCGGCGTTCGTTTCGTAAACGCAGTTGTCAACTCCGTTCAAGTAGCCGTCACTATCGATGTCCGGATCGCATTCGTCGCCGAGTCCATCGGAGTCGTGATCAAGTTGAACCCCCCACGAATCGAGGCGCGGGTTCCACGTCACGGGGCAGTTGTCGCATGCGTCACCCATTCCGTCGCCATCCTGGTCGGGATCGGTGAGCGAGGAACAGCGTGGACAGCGATCGACGGAGTCCTCGACGCCATCACCGTCGTCGTCGTCCTCGCAGGCGTCACCTGTTCCGTCTCGATCGATGTCCCAGAGGTTCGTGTCGGGGACGGTTGGACAGTTGTCGAGGAATCCACATGCGCCGTCCAGATCTGGGTCGCTGCAGGAACAATAGAAAAAAGCCAGCGAGACATCGAAATTCTCTTCAAAGGCGATCGCGCCACCGGCCGCCGTTGCCGCGATGCCGGGGGTGTAAGAAGGCTCATTAGTCGACGAGACGTTAAAGATCCCGCCGGTGCTGGCGAACCGATCGAGTCGCGTTACATAGATGTCGAATATTCCGCTCACGCGCGCGGCCCATCCCACGAGGTAGCCGCCGCCGGGATATGCGTCGATGGTACCCCGAGAGATCAGGGTATCTTCCGCGTAGTGCGTCAATCTCCGCTCTGGGCCGAGCAGGAGTCCTTCGTGAGTCACCGCAACGCCCCATATCTGGTAACCGACTCGAGGTGGGTCCTGGCGACCGTCGTTCCAGATGACGACAGCGTCCGCATCCCTCGAAGCGATCTCGGGGTTCGCCGCCGATGCCGAGTTCGAGGAGACGCGTTGATTGGGTGTGTGTCGAGTCAGGGATACTCCACTCAGTCGGTAGTGCGCGTGATAAATAGCTGACTGGAACGCCCAGACTATTGAGAACCCGGCGGGTGTTGCCGCAATAGAAGGGAAATTCGAGCTACTCGTCCCATTCGTGACCTGAGACTCCGATCCACCGGAAAGTCGCTTTACGTAAATCTGATTGATTCCTGATCGCGCATCGGACCAAGTCGCCGCACAACCGCTGCTCCCGCACGCCAATCCTGCTTCCTGGACCCCACCCGAGTCGGAGATGACGAAGGTTGACGTCAGAGCGACGCCGACCGAATTGAACTCACGCCCGTAAAGATAGCCGTCGGATCGTCCGACCCAGACCACAACGAACCTCGAGCTTGACGAGTCCCACTCAATCGCCGGCCGCCGCGAACTCACCCCGCTGGACGAGATCTCCGTTTGCTCGACGATGGGAACACCGTCGGGATCGAGAACGCGCAGATAGATCCGCCCAAGATCCAACTCCCACACGACTGCGTGTGACGATCCGGACCACGCGAGACTTGCTTCGTTCGTATAGTCGCGCTGCACGGTGGAGCTAACATCGATGAGTTCATCGGCGGTGGACACTTCATCGCATACGTTGGCAGAATCTGGAGTCGTATCAATTTCGACTTCGAGTTGCTCTCCATCGAACTCATCTTCCAACCAAGAGGACCACAGCGCGTAGACGACGTAACTTCTTCCTGGGACGAGGCCCGACACTAGGATCTCTGCGCTCTGTGATCCTGTGGGGAGCGCGGGATCGCCGAAGACGAGCTTGCCGTCCTCGATGCGCGAGTGAGAGAGCTTCCAGTCTCCGTGCGCGCAGTCGAATCGTTCATCGAGTCCAAATACATCGTCTCCACTCATTTCGACGCGGTAGAGGGTCCGTGCCGGCGGTGGAGGGGAGGACTGGGTTTGCGCGTAGCACAACTCATCGACGTCGGTCAGCGCCGCGCTCTCGAACTCTTCGGTCTCGACCAAGGCGAGATACTCGATCTCCTGGCTCCTCGCTGTCGTCGATCCATAGACCGGACGAACGATGATGCGAGCCGTCGGACCTTCTGCCGTGAACTCGGGAAGCGGATCGGGCAACGGGCAGATTCCCGTCGGGAATTTCCGATCGATGCGAAAGCTCATGGTGGCGGCTCGTGCATCCATGGAAACCAAAGCGCAAGTGATCGCGAGAACGAATGCGAGGCGCATGGATCCCCTCCACTCAGTCGCGCCAGCGATCGCATCGGTCCTTCGTGACCGATCTTGGCGCGACTAACCCAAGCTGGCGACTGATTATGACCATGGTGAGGGTGCCCGCCAAGGGGCCCTCTCACCAAGGTCCGACCAGGACGAAACCTGCCCAGTAGAAAGGGTGGCGCCACTGGTGCTTCGGGTCGGCGAGGACGCTCAGCTTCGCATCGCGGAGCGCCGCGGCGTGATCGATCGTGCCACCCTCGGACGATGCCCGCGCGAGATTCTCGAAGAGCGGCGCGACGAGCGCGCTCGTCGAATCGTCGTCGACGGGCCATAGGGTTGCAACGACACGATCCGATCCGGCGACCAGCATCGCTCGCGAGAGCGCGAACACGCCCTCACCGATCGGTGCGTCGCCGACATGGGTTTCGCATGCGGAGAGAACGGCGAGATCGGAGTCCATGGCGCATTCGTAGATCTCGAAGAGCTGCAAGAACCCATCATCGTCGGCATCGACGGCGTCGCGATTGCGTCGACTGAGCGCGAGACCTGCGAAGAGGTTTCCCTGCGATTCTTCGACGAAGCCATGTGTCGCGAGAAGCAGGTGCCTCTTACCCCGTGCGAGCTCACGGACAGCGCCCTCGGTCGCCTCGCGACCCACGAGTTGGGTCACCGGCCCCAGATTCGCGATGGTTCTCGCGACGATCGCGGCCTCCCGGCGAGCCCCGGGAAGCGCGGGAAGCTGACGGCCGAGAGCCTGCACCGCCGCCGAGTCAGCGAGGTCGGGATCGGCAACGATGAGCGCTCCGTGCCGATCGGCACGCTCGCGCGCTCCCCGTTCGATGAGTCTCACGAGCGTCGTCGCGGAAGGAGCGTAGGTGAGCGCTGGTCCGTTTTCTATCCAGAACGATGTTCGTCCAGCGGGACTTGCGACTGCGACGCGCAGCGCTTCGAAGGGGACCTGAAAGAGCGCGCGGTCCGGCACGATGACGACGCGTGCGGCGGACCGAATCTTCGTCCACACGGCG
>CAZPJJ010000015.1:0-25566 GCA_964586535.1 uncultured Acidobacteriota bacterium
CTCGCCTCCGACCGTCTGGTGTTCGCGCAGGGGGACGCGGAATTCCAGATCGAGATGGTGATCGAGGACTGCACGCTCTGCTCGCAGGGCGGGAGCCGCCCCGACGCGATCCGGCTCGACGGAACAGGGCGCGTGACCTTCGGGCCCTACGAGTCCGGCCGTTGCCCGGGAGACTATTCCGACACGCCCATCTTCTCGCTCGCAGGCTTCGAAATCGTCGAGGGCGCGGTCGTCCTGGGCGAGCAGAGCTACGTGCCCAGCGTCCCGACCGAGGAGATCCGGCCCGACGACATGGATACCCCGCTCGATACGTTCTGCGTCGGCGCCCAGTACCTGCGCACCGAGATTCCCGATTTCACGCTCTCGGGGAACGACGGCGCCAGATCGCTCCCCGCTGACGGCTTCTCCGACAACGCGTCCGCCTGGTTTCCCGATCCGGTCATCGCCCGCGACGGCAGCGCATTCATCCGCTGGCTCGATCTCGACTCGTTCCGCTTCTCGCAGCGGCTCGACTTCGTCGCGACGCGCTCCGAGCCTTCGTCGACGACGATCGCGATCCAGCCCGAGGGCCTGCCTTTCGAGCTCGTGCCGAGCCTGATGACCTTCACGGCGCGAGATGTCGGTTTCGAGACGTGGGAATACCGCGGGCGGCCTCCCGTGACCTCGTCCGACTCCAGTCTCGACCCCGCGCAGATCATGGCCTGCTCGGCTCCCGATCCCGCGTTCCCGTGCAGCACGCCCATCGTGGCCAACGACGGCTTTCTCTACAACGACGACTGGACGGCGACCAATGCGCGCTACGGCGTCTCCGGGCTGAGCGTCGAACTCGCCTACGCCGCGTCGCCGATCGTCTACGAGATGCTCTTTCCGAAGAGCATGCACGTTCGCCTCGAGGCACCCGGTTCCATCACCGTCGATCTCAATGCGATCACCGCGGGACAATTCGCGGGAGGATCGATCTTCCTCGGCACGGTGCGCGACAAGTGCACGAGCAACGCGCGCAGGATGTTCACCGCCGACGGACTGATCCGCGTGGGCCCCGGCGGCTCGCTGACCACCGCGATCGCGGATCTCAACCGCGAAGACTTCACCGGCTCGACCACGCCGATGACCTGGAGCTACAACGAGGCCGAAGCCCTGGGCTGCGGCACGTTCTACGCGCCGCCTGCGTTCACCACCGCGACCCCGCACCGCGTGTGGTACGCGTCAGCCGTTCCCACCGTACTCGGTCGCGGCATCTACGCGGGCATCAACTACAACCGCACGCGCGCCTGCGTGTCGAGCGACGGATCGCTGACGCAGAAACTCTGCGTCTCGGACGCGGAGTGCGAGGTCGGTGCCGGCGAGGCCTGCCGCGATGCCGGCCATGCCCCCTACTGCGGGCCGCTCACCTCGACGCCGATCTGGCGCACGACGATCGAGGGCGACAATACTTTCGGCTACCCGATCATTCCCGACAACCCGGCCGTCGCCGACCGCGAGATGGTATTCGTCATGCGATCGAGCGGCGTCACGGGCGTGTTCGACGCGGGCGATGGAGATTTCTCGTTCGGAGACCCGCAGAGCGGCACGTTCGCCTTCACGATCGATCGTCTCGGAACGGCCTTCAAGCGCAGCCGGAGCGAGTCCGGTGACACGATCACGGCCGGGCAAGTCGACATCCCATGGCCCGCCGATACGAGCGTGCCCTTCGATCAAATGAGGCTCTGCGACTGCGGCGCGATGGGAGGCGGCAAGACGCCGGACGTGCTCTTCGAGCGCACGCTCGGCTACTGGAACCAGCAGTACTTCCCGACGGGACTCAGCTTCTTCGCTCCCGATCCCGCCGATCCCGACGCTGCCGATTGCGGCCAAGTGCAGAACTATGCCTGCTCGACGGAGACAGCGTCGACACGCGTCTGCGTCGACGCCGTCATGCCCGTGCGCCGCTTCGAGCCGGACATCCTCGGCGCCTTCGACATGACGCCGCAGGGTCAGGTCGGCGACATGGCGGTCACCGCCGATCCGCGCCTCGACTTCGACCGCAACAAGGCAGCGGGTGCGCTCGACGCCTGGTCCTTGGATGTGGAAAACATCTCGTTCAGCGACTGGGCGCTCGCCGGGTCGCCCACGAAGCCCGAGGTGACGACCATCCCCGCGAATCCCCTCCTCGACCCGGAACCCTTCGGCTGGATCGACGTGCAGGGCGAGATCGCGCTGCCCTTCTTCGGTCTCGCCGAGCACGCGTTGAAGATCAACTACGACCTGCGCCGCTCGGACTTCCTCGCCGACGCCCACACACGCTGCGACACTACCGCCAATCCCAACTGCGCGGCGACCGTGCCATCGCGCTTCACCGCCTCGCGGACGATGGCGGGTGCGACCGTTCCCCTGCCCTTCCTCGTCGACTACGTGTCGTCGGGTGAGACGGCCGATCCCGACGACGGCAACGGGCGCGCGGGAGAGGGCACCGGCTGGTTCTTCGCTCATGCTTCGGAACCGTCCTTCGATCTTGGCTCCGTCGCTATCGCGGCTTCCGTGTTGATGCGGCACGACCAGGGCATCGTCGGCGGTGACGCCGACCTCGGCGCCTCGGCGGTGCCGCGCCTGTGGGCGAACCTCACCGGCTCTCGCGCACGGAAGACCGACATCCTCGAGGCGATCGTGCCCGTGGGCCGCCTCACCAGCGCATCGCTCGACCGCTACGATCAGGCGATCGCGAAGCTCGGCTTCTCCGGTCAGGGCCATCTCCTTCCTCCGCCAGCGAACCTCGCCGACCTGCTCTTCGACGGTGGCGCGATCGACATTCTCGTCACACCCGCCGAAGACGACGCCGACCTCGTCTACAACATGGAGGGCGATACGCCCGAGGCCAGCCCTCCCGTCAATGGCGATCGCGCCGCCGGCTGGCTCGACATCTCGCCCGACTTCTCGCGCGCGGACGTCGCGTTGGTGGGCGCCGACATGGATACCGGCGGCGAGTTCTTCGCGTTCGACGCGTCGTGGCTGAAGGTCGAGCGCCACGTCAAGGACGGCGGCGAGGAGCCGATCACGTCGATGACGAGGCGCGGCCGTTCCGGCGCCGGCAAGAGCATGCAACTCCAGGGCGAGCAGGACATCGCGTTCCCCAAGAGCACCACGCAGAACAAGAACGGCGAGGACAATTCGCCACTCACCTGGGACATCGATTTCGGGCCGAACTTTCAGTTCCGCAGCATGACGGGCACGCTCGACCTGACGAAGAGCGGCCTCTCGTCGGTCGGCTTCGACAAGCTCGGCGCCACGATGAAGTTCTATGCCGACGGCGATTGGTACTTCACGGCCGGGATGAAGGGCAAGTTCAACTCCGTCTCGATGAACGCCGACTTCCTGACCGGCAACACGACGTCGATGGCTCCTCTCTACGAGATCGACCCCGATGTCGCGCGCTTCCTCAAGGGCGTCGAGAAGTTCGACGGCGTCTACATCGGCGGCGGCTTCTCCGCGCCGATCTTCGATTACGGCTGCTTCTTCCGCGTCAGCGCGGGCGTCCAGGTCGCGGGGTGGTTCCTCTCCGACGCATACGGGGCGAAGGTGCGCGGCTGGATCTCCGGCACCGGCGCCTGCATCGTCAGCGTGCGCGGCGATCTGACGCTCATCGGCGGCGTCAACAACGACATCTTCAAGGTCACGGGGAAGTTCTGGGTCGGCGGCGGCGTCGGATTCTGCAGCCCCGAGGACTGGGATTCCCCCGCCGAGGCCCTCGACGACGACTTCTGCGCCGTCTGCGTCGCGACGCTCAAGGCGAGCGGCACCTATCCGCCCGAAGACCTCAATCTCCAGGTCGACGAACCTGACTTCGACTGCACGCTGTGAGCACGGAGCGCGCCATGAATAGGTCCACCCTCGTCAGTATCACGATCCTCGCGCTCCTCGTCGCGACCGCCGGCTCCGCGTGGGCCGCCGAACCGCCCGTTGCGCGTCACACGGTGCATGCCGTTGCCGACGGCGAGCACCTGCGCATCCTCTTGCGCTGGAATCAGCTCGAGGGCGCGACGCGCTATTCCTACTTCGACGTCCTGCGCCGCTCCGCCTCCGCGACGGATTTCACCCAGCTCAACGCGGATCCGATCGGACCGATGACGACCGCGGCCGAGATCGAGGCTCTCTTCAACGCGCCCGAAAACGCGCGCGTACTCGCCGACATCGTCGCCTCGTTCGGTCCGGTGTACGCCTCCGTGCTTCTCACTCTGCGCAACCCCGCCGCGGGCAGCGATCAGACGATGCAAGCCAAGCTGCTGCCGGATTTCAACTTTGGCGCGGCGATCGCTCTCGGACTGGGCTTCATGGACGCGAACGTCGTCGCGGGCGAGACCTACGTCTACGAGGTCTGGGGCCTCGACGCGCAGGGCTTCCGCACGGAGCGTCTCGGCCGCGCGACCGCCACCGCGGGAACGCCCGCGAGCCTGCTCGCGGTGGAATCCCTGCGCTGCGTCGAGCCCAACGACGAGACGGGCCACCTCGCCACCTTCCTGCGCTGGAACGAGCCTGCCGCCGAGACCGGCTATCGAGCGGGCTACGACATCCTCCGCGTGCGCAGGAACCCCGACGGCACCTGCCCGCCCGTCGGCCCGGGGCTTCCCGGGGTCGTGCGCGCGAACGGCAAGCCGACCCTCGCCGAGTCGCCGGGGCGCGTGCGCGAAGGCCGCCAGCTCTTCGAGGCGAAGTGCGCCTCCTGCCACGCGAGCCGCGACGCCGCGCCTGTCGCGGGCAGCACGATCGCGGACTTCACGCGGCGGCTCTATCCGGAGATCTGGCCCGCCCCGGCGGACGCGGCGCACGACGTGCCAGCGCTGAAGCCGGTCGACTTCGACGAGATCGAAGCGATCTACGACTACATCAACGAATTCCACTTCAGGGACGAAGGCCAGGACACGCCGGCGCAGCTTCCCGAGGCGGGCGATGCGTTCTGCTACGTTCCCTACCCCCGCGATCTGATCGGCGCGTATGGAACACCCGCGGCACCGGTCCAGTGCACGTTCACCGATCGGGTCGCTCCCGAACCGCCGACGGGCGTGCGCACCGCGCGCTCCGATCGCGGAACGTACGAGGCGTGCGAGATCTCGTGGGATCCGAACGCCGAGGACACCGTGGAGTACCGGCTCTTCCGGATGAACGATGTCCCGCGCCGAGCCTTCGAGGCGGACGGCGCGACGCTCGTGGCGACGCTGCCGCAGAGCGCGGGAGGTGCGCGCCTTTCCCACGTCGACCTCTCGCTCGGCGAGAACGACGCGACGCAGTCCTTCTTCTACGCGGCGCGCGCGTACGACGAGAGCGGCAACGCCAGCGCCTGGTCGTCCTGGGCGCCTTGCGTGCCTCGCGACGTGGTGGCGCCGCGCAACCCCACGCTCGACATCGTTTGCGCCTCCGATCCCAAGACCGGCCGCGAATGCCGCGACTGCGATGACCGCGGCGGCGATCAACGCTGGATAGACGCCGGCGGTGATCCGAACTTCTTAGCCCTCGACGGCGACGACTGCCAGGCGGGAGCGACGCCCTCCGCGGAGGGCGATCCTTTCCTCTATCGGCCCTTCCGTTCGTTCGACGGGCTCGACTACCAGCCCGGACCCGAGCAGGCGGGATCGTTCGACGCGAGCTTCTCACCGCTCTCCGACACACCGCTGCACATCAAGATCGTCGCCCTCGACAAGAGCGGTAACTCGAGCGAGGAATCGTCGCCTTTCCTCTTCCATCTCTTCGGCAAGCCGCTCCCCGCGCCCCGCATCAACACGGTCTCGGACCTCGGCGGTGGGCGCATCAAGATCCGCTTTGTCGGGCCGAAGCCGTCGATCGTGCTCGGCTACGCACTCTACCGGCACTACGAGGGGGACGGCGGCGAGCCCGAGGGCGATCCCGACTTCGTCGTGCGCTTCGCGCCGGAGAATCTCGGCGATCTCTATCAGCCTTCGAAGTGGGCGGTGAAGACGGGCGCCAAGCGCATCTCCGAGCGCCAGGGCACCTACTACCGCACCAGCGATCCTCCCAGCCAGGACGAGTTCCTCTATTGGGACTACCTCGAGAACGAGTGGGTCATGGCCGCGCAGGTCGACGACGTGGACGGCCTGATTCTCCGCCTGCACGCCGTCTCGCTCGCGGGCCGCGAGGGGTACACGATCCCTTACCGCTGGGACGGCTACAGGCCCGGAGACGGCCGCCTGGAGTGGCCGACGTTCCGCACGGACAATTCGTTCCTGCAGAACTCCTTTGCGGACCTCTCGGCGACTTGGAATTCCGCCAGCGAGCGAGTGATCCTCGAGTGGACCGCGAACCCGCAGGGCTGCGCGGAAGACTTCTTGCGGCCCTTCGTCGTCTACCGCAAGAGCGGCTCGCGCGGCGAGTGGCAGCAGATATCTCCCGCCTTCCGTTGCAACGCTGGTAATACGGCGATGGTCTTCTCGGATCGCGACGTGCGCTCCGGGCAGTCCTATGTCTATCGGGTCATCCGCTTCGACTCGACGGGCGAATTCCAGATTCGTTTCGGCCCGACGACGATCGCGATTCCGTGAGCGAGGAGAGGACGATGCACCGCTCGATTCACGCCGCACTTCTTCTCTCACTCGCATTCGCTCAGGGCGCGTCGCAAGTGGCCGCGCAATCGGCGCTGCACGGCGCGCTCGAGATTCGCTATGCGAACGCGGACGGCACGCTGCGCCCGGCTCGCGTCTGGTCCTTCGGCGACCACGGACGAGGCGTCGCCGTCGGGACGATCGATCCCGGCACGACGACCGACATTCTCCTCGGGCACGAATCGCTCGACGCGAACGGCCTGGCGAAGAGCCGGGTGACTCTGCTCTACGGCGCCTCCGGAGGAAACCTCACCATCGGCAACGGCTACGACGTGGGAAACCCCGGCGAGATCATCGTGGGCCTGCGGCTGATCGATCTCAACGGCGACGGTCGCACCGACTTCGAGGTCTACGTCTCTCGGGACCCGCGCGCGCCCTCGGCCGCCACGACCCGCCATCGCTTCGTCGCGACCGGCGGCGGGAGTTTCTCCGTCAACGCCGTGACGCCGGGTGTCGCACCGCCGCTTCCGCTGCCCGAGTACCCGATCCTCATTCAGCTCGACGGACTTCACGGCCCCGACGAACTCAAGGTTTCCAGAACGCGCGAGGACCGCACGGACCTGACGATCGCCGCGGCCGTGACGCCGGGTGACGCTGGAACGCCGGACGCATGGGTCTCCCCGGCGGGCGGGACCTTCGCGCAGACCGTCGAGGTGCGGTTCGACCCCTCGACCACCGACACGTGCCTGCTCGTCGACTACACGCTCGACGGCACGACACCGGTCAGCGGCAATGCGTCGACGTTCACGATCGGCGGCGGCGCGCTACCGTCGCTCTTCATTCATCGCTCGCTGACGCTCACCTCGCGCGCGCGCTGCAACGCCGCCCAGGGTCCCGTGCGGACGACCGTCTTCACGCTGACGTCGTCGCCTCAGGCCGACACCGACGGCGATGGCATCCCCGACGCCTACGAGATCCTGCCCAGCGCCCAGGCCCGACCTGGTTTCGATCCGCTGACGACCGCGGGCGATTTCGACGGCGACGGCGTTTCCGATCTCGACGAGTTGCTTTCGGGCCGTAGCCCCACGACGCTGCGCGCATGCGCGAGCGGCTCGCGCTACGGGCAGACCTGCTTTCGCGACTCCGACTGCCCCGCGGGCGTCTGCGGCTTCCGCTGCCTCAACGATCCGCTGCTGGCACCGTGCCTCTCGACGGTCGACTGCGGCGGCGTCGACTCCTGCGGCGATCCGCCGGGGTCGAACCCGCGCGGAGAGATTCTTCTCTCGGGGACGGTGTCGCGCGTCGGGCCGCCGGCCACGAGTTTCTCCATCGAGGCGGTGCGTACCAGCGGAGACACTGCCAACACCAGCATCGCCGCAGCGGGCTCGAGCGGCATCTTCGCGGATCTCGCGATCACGCCGGGCGCGGACGCTCTGCCGCGCGCCACCGACGACGCCGATGCCGACGGCGACGTGGTGCTGACGCGTTACCTGCCCGCGTTCGAGCAGCCCGGCCCCGACGCAGGAAGTTCCTGGACGGACGGCGACTCGTGGCTCGCGGCTGCGCAGGCGGCGTGGTCGGGCGACGGCGCCGTCAGCGGCCTCGCGCTCGATCCGGCTTCCAGCGGTGCGGTCGCGCTCGCCGGACACGAGGCGCTGGAGCGTCTCACCGTCCTGGGAATCGGCACGCCGCCGATCAACACGAGACTCGGCGCAAAGGGTACGGGTCTGACGGCTACGGACGCCGTCGCGCTCTCGTCCGTGCTCGATCTCGCGACACACGCATTCCTGCTCGAAACCGCCGTGCGCCGCGCCGAGCTATCCATGCTCGACAGCTATTCCTCGTTCGTCGAGGCGGCGATCGAGACGATTCTCGAGGCGGGAGCCAGCGCCACGACGCCCAGCCTCGCGGTGCTCGGCGACCACCTGCAATTGCTCGACGTGCCCGCGGCGTTGGACGCCGGGCTGGCGGCGCGCGGCTTCCCGCAGGCGACGCGTACGACCGTTGCTGAGCGGGCGCGCGCGGAATCGGGCGCGGCGGCCAGCGCCGTTGCCGGGGGGCTCGCGCTCGACGCGGCGCAGGGCACGCCTGGAGGCGGCGGTGGCCTCGCCGGGCCGCATCTGAGCGCGTTGCGCGCGCGGCCGGATGTCGCGCTGGCCACCATCGACGCCGCGGGCGGCGATCTCGCGCAGCTCGCGACGATCGAAGGCGCGGGCCAGGCGCTCGCCGCGCTGACTCTCGCGGCTGTCCTGCAGGAAGAGGGCGCGCTCTCGAAGTACGGCGGCCCGCGATGGGGCGACTCGCGCGTGACCTGCGGAGCGGGCGCGCTCCTCGCCGCCATCCTGGCCGCGGGCAACGATCCTGAGGCGATCGCCGCCCTCGCCGACAACGCGGCGGGCCTCGTCTACGACGTCATTTCCGCGGATTGCGCCCCTGCCGCGCTCGCGGCGGTCGAAGCGGCCGCGGCCAGCTACACAGTGCCGGACGTCGCGGCGCCCGTCGTGACGCTCTCGCCCGCGCCCGGGCTCTTCGCGGCCGCGACGCTGGCGATCACCTTCGCCGTCGACGAGCCCGCGACGATCTACCTGCGCCGCGACGGTGTCGATCCGGTGCCCGGCGAGTCCAACGTGGAAACTCTCGCGTCGGGCGAAAGCCTCTCGATCGCGACCGACGCCGATCTGCGCTTCTTCGCGGAGGACGGGCACGGCAATCGCTCGGCCATGCAGCCCGCCCTCTACCGGCTCGATCGCGACGGCGACGGCGTCGCCGACATCGCGGACAACTGTTTGTATGTCGCGAATGTGATCCAGAGCGATGCCGACGGCGACGGCGTGGGCGACGCCTGCGACGGTTCACTCTGCGGCAACGCGCTCGTCGAGTTGGGCGAGGTCTGCGACGACGGCAACGCCGTCAGCGGAGACGGCTGCTCCGCGACCTGCGGCCCGGAGAAGCGCGTCGACATCAACGCGGGCGGGACGGCCGACCTGACCGTCATCGGTCCCGAGCTCGGCGCCGAGGCGGGCCGCGCCGTCGCGGGCGGCAACCTGCGCGGCGACGGCCGCCGCTATCTCGCGGTCGGCGTGACCCAAGGCCCCGAGCGCGGCGTCCACGTCGTCATGATGGCGGCGTTCGGCGGGGCGACGATCGATCTCGACGTCGCGCCCGCGGAGTACCGCTTCCTCGCGCCGGCGGCGGAGCAGGGCGCCCGCTGTGGCGCCGCGCTCGCCGTCGGCGACGCGGACGGCGACGGGATCGAGGATCTCGCGATCGGCTGTCCGAACTGGAGCACGGGGACGACGACCGGCGCCGGCGCGGCGTTTCTCTATCGCGGCCCGCTCTCGGCGGGCGTGGTGACGATCGGCGCGGACACCGCGGATCTCACGATTCGTGGCACGAGTGCGGGCGGCGCGTTCGGGACTGCGGTCGCGCTCGGCGACTGGGACGGCGATGGATTCCTCGATCTCGCCGCGGGCGGGCCGCTCGCCGACGGCGTGCAGGACGAGGACGGCGGGCGCGTGCTGATCGCGCGCGTCGTGCCCGCGCAACTGCCGCGGATCGTCGGCTCGGGAGGCGCAACGGCGGATTACACGGTCTTCGGCCCCGCGAATTCTCAACTGGGAACGAGTGTCGCCTTCGGCGATGCCGACGGCGACGGCCGCGCTGAGCTCGCGGCCGGAGCGCCCTTCGATCGAGGCGAGTTGGGATGCGTGTTCGTCGTGCCCGACGGCAATGACGTGTCCTCGTCGTCGATGCATCTCGACTCCTCGCGCACGGCGGCGGGCCAGCTTCTGGGCGTGGAGACGTTGGGCCGCTTCGGCGCCGCCGTGGGCTTCGGCGATGCCGACGGCGACCTGCTCGCCGATCTGATCGTGGGCGCGTCGGAGGGCGGCGCGAGCCTCGGCCGTACCGGCGCGGGCGCCGTCTTCGTGGAGACGCGCGCGGCGGACCTGCGGCCCGGGTTCGAGCGAGAGGCGACGGCGGCGAATCTCGCATTGGGGGTGGTCGGCGCGACGTTCGGCTCTCGCATGGGCGAGACCGTCGCCATCGCCGATCTCGACGGCGACCGGCGCGGCGAGGCGCTCTTCGCGCATCCCGTCGGCGGCGAGGACGCGCAGGGACGCGCGACGGCGCTGCCCGTGCCGTCCCAGGGGACCGGCACGACGATCGACCTCGCCATCGACGACAGGATGGCCGTGGTCAACGTGCTGGGCGGAACGGACTACGGACTGGGCTCGAGTCTCGCCGCCTTCGACGCGGATGGCGACGGCCTGACCGACGTCGTCACCGGAGCGCCGCTCGCGGGCGCCGGCTTCGCGTTCGTGTTCTTGATGCAGTCCGCGGATCGCGACGGCGACGGGATTCTCGATCGCGACGATCTCTGTCCGGACGCGAGCGTGGGCACGAATCCACTTTATACAGATCACACGGACGCCGACGGCGACGGCGTGGGCGACGCCTGCGACAACTGCGTGCTCGACGCCAACCCGTCGCAGCGCGAGACGGACGGCGACGGCATCGGCGACGCCTGCGATCCCGCGGTGGCGGCCGCGCCGACGAAACCGTGCGATGGCGTCTTCGACGTGCTCCAGGGTTGGGCCGACAGCGACGGCGACGGCTGGGGCGACGCGTGCGACTGCCGCCCCGCGCTCGCCTCGGCGTACCCGGGGGCCCCGGAGATCTGCGACGGTCTCGACACGAACTGCGACGGCGTGATCCTGCTCGCGGAGGCGGACGCCGACGGGGACGGCCGCGCCGTGTGCACGGGCGACTGCGACGACTTAGTCGCCGCGACGCATCCCGGCGCTGCGGAAATCTGCGACGGCCTCGACAACGACTGCAACGGCGCCGTGCCCACGGACGAGACCGATGGCGACGGGGACACCTACATCGCCTGCCTCGGCGATTGCAACGACGCCGATCCCGCGATCAACCCCGGCGCGATCGAACTCTGCCGCGCCCGTGCCGACGAGAACTGCGACGGTCTCGTCAATGACCGCGATCCCACCTGCGCGGCGCCCTTCTGCGCGATCGTCACGCTCGGCGTCGCGGCGGGTGGCGACCCCACGCTCGCGCTGGCGGACGCCGACGGCTGTCCGACCGACGGACTCGCGCGTGCCGCGGATCTGATCTGGGGCGACGTGGCCGCGCTTCGCTTCGACTCGGGCAACGTCGACCTCGGCGCCGCGACCTCCATCGCCTGCGACACCTTCACGCGCGGCACCGTCTTCGACGCGCTGCGCCCCGACCCCGGCACCGCCGACTTCATCCTCGCGCGCGAAAGCTCTTCCCCCGACTACGGCGCCAGTTCCTCCGGCGCTCCCCGCCTCCCCACCACCGCCCCCTGCCCCTAATCCCCCCCCTGGGGGACAGGCGAGATAGGGGGACAGGCGACTTAGAGGGACAGGCGACTTAGGGTGCCTGTCCCTCTAAGTCGCCTGTCCCTCTAAGTCGACTGTCCCCGGATCTCGGGAGGAAGGGATCAGCGGGCGAGGTCGAGGAGGCGGTCGAGGAGGCGCGGGTATGGGAGGCCGGTAGCGTCCCAGAGGCGCGGATACATGGAGATCGGCGTGAAGCCGGGGAGAGTGTTGGCCTCATTGAGGACGAGTTCGCCGGTGCGCCGCGAGAGCAGGAAGTCGATGCGCGCCATGCCGTGCAGGTCGAGCGCGCGGAAGCCGCGCATCGCGAGTTCGCGGATGCGCGCGGCCGTGGGCTCGTCGAGCGGCGCGGGGATGAGCAGCTTCGAGCGGTCGTCGTGGTACTTCGCTTCGTAGCTGTAGAACTCGCCGTGGGGCACGATCTCGCCGCACACCGACGCGGCCAAGCTGCCCTCGGCGCCGAGCACCGCGACTTCGATCTCGCGGGCGTCGGGCACGGCGCGCTCGATGACGATCTTCGAGTCGTACCGCGCCGCTTCGGCGAGCGCTTCCGCCAGCCTGTCCAAGTCCATGAGCTTCGTGATCCCGACCGACGACCCTGTCCGCGCCGGCTTCACGAAGACGGGCATCCCAAGCGTCTCGATCGCCGCCGCGACGCGCGCCACGTCCTTCGCCCGCTCGGCCGAGACGACCACATCGGCAACGACGGGAATCCCCTCCGCCGCCAGCACGCGGCGCGCGCGGTCTTTGTCCATCGCGAGCGCCGATCCGAGCACGCCCGGCCCCACGCAGCGCACGCCCGCGAGCCGCATCACGCCCTGCAGCGAGCCGTCCTCGCCACCCGCGCCATGCACGATCGGGAAGACGATGTCGATCGGCGGCGTCACCGCGCGGCCGGTCTCTTGCTCGCGCAGCACGCGATCGCCGGGCGCCGCGGGCCAACGCACGGGCGTCCCGGCGCCGTCATCGAGGCCGCGCGCAAGCAGCGATTCGTCGCCGGCGCGGGGCTGTCCCTGACGGTCGATGCCGACGAAGAGAAGCTCCCATCGCGATCGATCGAGATTCGCCGCGATGCCGCGCGCCGAGACGAGCGACACCTCGTGCTCGGGAGACGCGCCGCCGAAGACGAGCGCAACCGTGGGCTTCGTCATGAGCGCCCCGTCGCGAGCTGACGCTCCAGCTCGCCGAATACGTCGGCCTTCGCGCGCAGCGTGATGCGCACGTAGCCGTCCACTTCCTCGGCCGCGGTCACATGCCCGCGCCGATGGGCGAGCGCCACCAAATCGCTGCGGTCGCCCGGGATCGAGAGGATCCCCGTCAGCTCGCGTCCGAGCAGCCGATCCGCCAATGCCTCGACGAGCTTGTCCACGCCCTCGCCCGTGCGCGCCGACACGAAGTAAGCGCCCGAGTTCGCGAAGCGCAGCCCCTCGCGTTCGTCCGCGTCGAGCTGGTCGATCTTGTTGTAGACGACCATGCGCGGTGTATCGGCCAGGCCCATCTCGTCGAGCACCGTTTCGACGGTCCGCATCTGGTCGTCGCCCGCGGGATGGGCGGCATCGACGACGAGCAGCAGCAGGTCGGTCTCGCCCGCCTCCTCGAACGTCGACTTGAACGAGGCCACCAGATGGTGCGGCAGCTTGCGAATGAACCCGACCGTGTCCTTGAGCAGCAGCGCGCCCCGCTTACCGAGCTCGACGCGCCGCACGACGGGGTCGAGCGTCGCGAAGAGCTGATCCTGCACGAGCACGCCCGCGTTGACGATCGCGTTGAAGAGCGACGACTTGCCGACGTTCGTGTAGCCGACGAGTGCGATCTTGGGAATCGCATCGCGCAGCCGCCGCCGCACGTCGCGTCCCCGATCGAGTCGGTGCAGCTCGCGGCGCAGCGTGTCGATGCGCCGGCGGATCATGCGCCGGTCGAGTTCGATCTGCTTTTCGCCCTCGCCCTTCGTGCCGCCCGGCCCGCCGCCGACTTGCCGCGAGAGATGCGTCCACATCCCCGCCAGCCGCGGGAGCAGGTACTCGAGGCGCGCCATCTCGACCTGCGTGCGCGCCTCTTTCGAGCGCGCGTGGCGCGCGAAGATCTCGATGATCAGCCCGGCGCGGTCGACGACCGGCACTTCGGTCAGTTTCTCGAGATTGCGCGCCTGCGCGGGCGAGAGGTCCTCGTCGACCGCCACGACCGTGGCGCCCAGTCCGCGCGCGAGGATCGCGACCTCTTCGGCCTGCCCGCGGCCGATGTACGTCGCCGGGTTCGGCTGGCGCAGCGGCAGCACGGCGCGCCCCGCCTCGCCGAAGCCCGCCGTGTCGGCGAGCGCCGCGAGTTCGTCGAGATGCGCGTCGGCCTCGGCATGCGAGGAGCCCGGCGGGACCACCGCGACCAGATACGCGGTCTGCTCGCCGGCGCCCGCGTCCACGGTGCCGTCGTCGTCCCTGGGAATGACTTCGTCGAATTTGTTCATCGGGGACAGAGTGTCACGGACGGGCCCACCGGCGCACATCCTCCGGTGACGGCGCGGCGTCCGCCGAGTGGAGAAGCGACCCCGCCGGGCCGATCACCACGAACCAGGGCAGCGCTTTCGCCCCGTAGGCTGCCTCGATCGCCCCCGTCGCGTCGTAGACGAGCGCGCCGCGAAAGCCGTGCTCGCGCGCCCAGGCGACGAACTCGTCCTTGGTCTGGCGCTCGGCGACGCCGACCAGCACGACCCGGTAGCCATCACGTTGCACGCCGGTCGCCCGGCGGCGCACCGCGCCCAGTTCGCGCTGACACGAGGGGCACCAGCGCGCGACGAAGAAGAGTTCCGTTGCGCCCTCGAAGCCGTCGACCCGCAGATCGGTGCCGTCGACCGTGACGAGCGCGGGCCGAGGCGCGTCGCCCTGCGTCGCCTCTTGACGGGCAGCGAGCGCGACCGTGACGGCGAGGACGGCGATCCCCACGAACGCGATGGGCGCGAAGCGCCTCACCACCGCAGGTACCCGAGATAGAAGAAATAGAGCGCGATCGCGAGCATGAGTCCGCCCACGACCTTCTTCAGCGTGACCATCCACCCGCCGGGACGAGGCAGGCTGGCGGCGAGTCCCGAGAAGATCCCCAGCAGCATGAAAAGCAGGCCCAACCCCAGCGAGAACGCCAGCATCGCGATCGCGCCGAAGATCACGCGCCCCTCGGTGCCGACGATCGTCACCAGCGGAAAGACGATCGGCGCCGCGCATGGCGCCGCGACGATCGCGGACGTCGCTCCCATGATCGCCGCGCCGCCCAGCCCCTCGCGGGGACCCGTGCCGAGGCGGTCGGTGATGAACGACGGCACGCGCAGCTCGAAGATGCCGAAGAGATTGAGCGCGAAGATCACCATCACGACGCCCACGAGACCGTAGGCCCACGGCGACTGCGTCATCGCGCCGAAGGTGCGGCCCACCATCACCGCCGCCAAGCCGAGCGCCGTGTACACGAGCGCCATACCGATGACGTAGGCGAGCGAGCGCATCACGATGCGCTTGCGCCGCCCCTCGGCCGTCGCCCCTGCCGCCACGGCGGCCGTTTCGGCGCCACCCATGTAGGTGACGACGATCGGCAGCATCGGGTAGACGCAGGGCGTCAGCGAAGCGAGCACGCCTGCGGCGAAGAAGATCATCACCGCGACGGGATCGGACGCTCCGGCGACGGCCTCCGCCAGCCGGGCCGAGAGCCCGCCGACCCAGTTCTCGAGATCGACGAGAAGGCTGGCAACGGGCAGCGCGGCCGCCACCGGAGAAACCGAGATCACAGCGCGCGATCCATGAATTCGGCGAGCTTGCCCTTGGACTGGTTGCCGATCATCTGGCCGAGCACCTCGCCCTGCTTGAAGAGCAGGAGCGTGGGCACCGAGGAGATGCCGAAGCGCATCGCCGTGGAGCGCGCGTTGTCGACGTCGCACTTCACGACCTTCACTTTGCCCGCGTATTCGCCCGCGACGGCCTCGAGCGTCGGCGCGAGCGCCTGGCACGGACCGCACCACGTAGCGGTGAAGTCGACGAGCACGGGGGTCGCCGACTGGAGGACTTCGGAGTCGAACGAATCGTCAGTGACGGCGGTCAGGTTGGCCATGTCGAAGCTACTCCTTCATAGGCTGACTCGGATGAGAGTCGAAAACGCCGCGCCGGGCGCAGGATCGCGGAGCTCGTGGCGCCGGTAACCCGTTGCCTAGATGCGGCTTAGCGGCCCTGCGCCGCCTTCGCCGCCCGTCGCGAGCCGCGATGATACACCGCGCTCTGGAAGGCAGGCACACGAGCGCGCCGGGCGCCCCGGCCGGGCCTCTGGCCGAGGAGCCTTCGCCTTGCCCCCGATGGCGCGTGCGACCCATTGTTGCCGCGAGGCCCCGCGAGGTTACGCAGGCGGGGTGTGCGGAGAGAGGATGCCCACGCCCGAATGCCCGCGCTGCGGCGCACCGCACGACCTGCTCCACCCCGATCCCCTGGCTCGGTGCGAATTCTGCGGCGCGCTTCTCGCGTCGTCGGATCTGCCGCCGCTGCCGCTCGTCGCGAGCATCCGCATCGACGAAGGCGCCGCGCGCCTGCGCGTCGAGCGCGGCCTCGGCGCGGACGCCGCGTCGGGAAGGCGCGTCGGCCCGCCGCAGCTCGTCTACTACCCCTTCGCGGTGCTTCCCTCCTCGCGCAAACCGTACCGCCCGCTCGCCGCGCTGCCGCCCGCGATCGCCGACGGCTGGCGGCCATCCGGTGCCTCACTCATTCGCGACATTGCCGAGGATTCGGGCGAGCGCGTCCTCACCCCGACCGAGGCCGAGGCCGTACGGCTCGCGAGCGCGGGCGTGCGCGGCACGCGTGTGCCCATCTCGCTACCGCTGCCCGCGGACGGTGGGCCGACGATCCACTACCCCTTCTGGCGCGTCCCCATCGCCGATCCCCACGGCGACTCCGCGGCGTGGGTCGACGGCATCGACGGCCAGGTCATCCTCCCCGTCGATCTCGAGGCGCCTCTCGCACTTTCGAGCGTCGGCGCCAGCGAAGCGCCCGCCCTCTATCGGCTCTCGCTCTGGATGGTCGGCGCGGGGGCGCTCGCGGGATTCGTGCTCGCGTTTCCCTATTCGCTGATTCCGATCGCCGCCATCGGTGCGGCCCTGTGGCAGGGATGGCTACGAGCGTAGGCGTGACCCACGACCCCGAAACGTGGGCGCTCTCGTGCCCGCGCTGCGGAGGCGTGCCCAATCCCGAGGGCGGACCGGGGCAGCTCGCGCGCTGCTCGTCGTGCGGCGTGCTCGGGCGCATCGAAGATGACGAGGGGCGCCACCGGCTGGTCGTCATGCCCGCCGTCAACGCCGCGTCGTCGGTGCAGGCCATCCAGCACGCGCTCGCCGAGCGCGGCTTCGCCCAGCACGCGCGCGTCACCGGCTGCGAGACGCTCTTCGTGCCCTACTGGCGCCTCGCGACCACGCTCGCGGGCAGGCTCCAGGGCGAGCGCACGCGGCGCACGAAGGTGATCGAGCGCGTCTACAGCGACGAAGGCTCGCCGATGATGGTCACTCGCGAGCGCGACGACGGCGTCGAGGCCGTGCGCCGCGAGATCGAGCGCCAGCATCTGGCCTACATCGCCGCGTGTCCGCTCGAGGAACTCGGTATTCCCACGCTGGATCGCCAGCGGCAGATGGCCGGCGCGCTGCGCGTCCATCGTCCGCTCGACCAGATGGGCGAAGTCGTCGTCTTCCATCCCGGATTGCGCAAGCTCGGGGCGTTCCTCGATCCGCTCGTCGGCATGCGCGATGCCGTCTCCGAGGGAGAAATCCTGCTCGGCCACTACACGGCGGGACTGACCACCGGCATGGAGCCCGGCGCCTCGCTCGACATGGAAATCGTCGGACGCGACGTGACGCTGCTCTTCTATCCCGTGCACACCGTGCGCTTCGAGATCGAAGGCCTGCGCGGCGCCGCCGTCACCGACGCGACCACGGGAGAGATCGTCTCGCTGCGTCTTCCCGAGCGCGCCGAACCTGCCGCCGACCGGCGCTTCGTCGGCGTGCTCGCGCTCGGCCTCGGCGCGCTCTCGGGCTCGCTCGTGCGCCTCGCGCTGCTGCCGCCCGCGCTCATCGCCGGCCCTGACGCCGCAGGCCTGCGGCTGCGCGTGCTCGTCGCCGCGCTCGCGCTCGGCGGCGCGTCGCTCGCCGGGCTCTGGTCGCTCGTGCGGCGTGTCGAAGGTCTGAACGGGTCGCGCTCATGAGCGAGCCGCGCTTCATTCCCCTCACCTGCCCGCGCTGCCAGGACGACCTCGTCGGCCGCGCCGCCGACCGGCTCGCCTTCTGCCCGCGCTGCGCGATCGCCGTGCGCATCGCGCGCGACGGACTCGTCGAGATCGACGTGCGCTCGGTCTCGGCGATCCCCGATGGCGACGGCCTCCCGGTGCGCCTGCCCTTCTGGTGCGCCGGCTCGACGGCGGTGCCCGCGTTCCAATCCGCGCGACCGCTCACGCTGACGCGCATCGCTTCGCGCCTCGTCGCGCGCTGGCCCACCGAACCGACGCTGCTGATGCCACTGCCGCTCGGCGCGCGCCACGAAGCGCACACGATGACGCGCATCGCCGCCCTCGCGCGCGTACCACCGCCGCCGCCGGGCGCGCCGCTCTTTGTGCTCTCGGTGCCGCTGCGCTTCCACGGCAACCGCGCGCGCTTACCGCTCTTCGAGGGGACGCTCTTCCCGGAGGACATCGGGGAGGTGGCGACGTTGGTGGAGATGGCGGGGGAGATGAGGGAGCGGGTGCGGCATTGACGTGTCGCGGAACCTGCAACCGCGACCGAATCCGATCTGCACCCAGGAACGCCGACTGCGATCATCGACCATTGGCTCTCCTCGGCAACTCCAGCGCTCTCACAGAAATCTGTTTTGTCGACTCTTCCACTCGGCATTTCGCGACTTGCTCGTCGAGAAAATCACCGAACGAACCATGCCTGCATTCAAGTAATGTCGAGATAAATAACTTAGAGTGAGAGCCAGCCGCCCCGCTCAGGGCGATGGCCGCCTCGATCCGAGCCTCTCCCGCCCGCCCTGAGCTCCGGCAGCCGGGAGGTGCGATGAACATCGACAGGCGCGGCTTCCTCACATTCACGGCTCTGACGACCGCGGGCGCTTCGGCTTTGCTCGCTCAAGAGAAAGAAGAAGAAGGCGCGGAGGCTGGCGCGGGAGCGTCGAGTGCCGCGGAGGATGCGGCGAAGGAACAGGTCGGCTGCCTCGTCGACACGACGCTCTGCATCGGCTGCCGGCAGTGCGAGGCGGCGTGCAATCGCCGCAACGCGCTGCCGCGGCCCGAGGTGCCGTTCTTCGATCGGCGCGTGCTGCGCGACAAGCGCCGCATGACGGTCGATGCGTTCACGGTGGTCAACGAGTTCCCGGGCGCGCCGTCGGCGACGCAGGCCGAGAGCGCCGCGACCTTCGTGAAGATCCAGTGCATGCACTGCCTCGATCCGGCGTGCGTGTCGGCGTGCATCGTGGGCGCGCTCACGAAGGCGCGCGACGGCGCGGTTGTCTACAACAAGTCGATCTGCATCGGTTGCCGCTACTGCATGGTGGCGTGTCCGTTCCAGGTGCCGGCGTACGAATACGACGACGCGCTCGCGCCGCGCGTGCGCAAGTGTGAGATGTGCACGGATGCCGAGGCGGGAACCGGCGCGGATCCGGCGTGCGCGGCGGCGTGTCCGACGGAGGCGATCGTCTTCGGCAAGCGCGCCGAGCTGCTCGAGCTGGCGCGCGCGCGCATCGAAGCCGCGGCGGCGCGCTACCGCCCCGTCGTCTATGGCGAGCACGAGGTCGGCGGGACGGCGTGGCTCTACCTCGTGGGCCGCGAGCCGCGCGAGTTGGATCTGCTGGACCTGCCGCAGGAAGCGCCGCCGCGCACGACGGAAGCGATCCAGCACGGGATCTTCCGCTTCGGCGCGCTGCCGATCGCGGTCTACGGCGCGCTGGGCGCCTTGATGTGGTATCACGAGCGCGCCGCGGCCCAGGGCGAGGAGCCCCCCTCGAGACCGCCCGCAGAGGGTGACGAGGAGGTGCGCTCATGACGCACGAAAACCACGTGCCGGGGCGCGTCCGCGGACGCTTTTTCACGTCGGGGACCTTCGGGCTGCTCGCGCTGATGGGGCTGGGATACTCGTTCGGCCTCGCGCGCTTCATCACCGGACTCGACGCGGTCACCAACCTCGACGATGCGCATCCGTGGGGCCTCTGGATCGCGATCGACGTCGCTTGCGGCGTTGCGTTGGCGGCGGGCGGCTTCACGACGGCGGCGCTGGTCGAGATCTTCGGCCGCAAACGCTTCCACGCGCTGCTGCGGCCCGCGATCCTGACGGCGTGGCTCGGCTACGCGATGGTCGGCTTCGCGCTGCTCTTCGATCTCGGGCGCTACTGGAACATCTGGCGGCCGATGATCAACTGGCAGGGCAATTCGGTCCTCTTCGAGGTGGGCATGTGCGTGATGACGTATTTGCTCGTGCTCACCGTCGAGATGTCGGCGTCGTTCCTGGACGGCGCGCGCGAGTGGACGAACGCGGGCGGCGCGGTGGCGCGCTGGCTGCAGCGAATCGCCGCTCCGCTCGAAGTGGCGCGGCGCGTGCTGCGCACGGCGCTGCCGCTCTTCATCATCGCGGGCGTGGTGCTCTCGTGCATGCATCAGTCGTCGCTGGGCGCGCTGCTGCTGATCGCGCCGACGAAGATGTCGCCCTTGTGGTACACGGTCGTCCTGCCACTGCTCTTCCTGCTCTCCGCGTTCATGGTCGGCTTCCCGATGGTGATCCTCGAGTCGATCGTCGCCAGCCGCGCGCTGGGCCGCGAGCCCGAGATGCACCTGCTGGGCCCGCTCGCCGCGCGCATCCCCTACCTCATCGGCATTTATCTCGTGCTGAAGATCGGCGATCTCGCCGTGCGGCGGCCCTCGCTCACCTTCCCGGATGACGCGGGGCAACTGACGTCGCTGCTCGTCGAGCTGAGCCTGGGCGTGATCGCGCCCTTGATCCTCTTCTCGTTGAAGGCGGTGCGGCGTTCGCCGGGATGGCTGCTCGTCTCGGCCCTGCTCGTCATCGGCGGCGTCGTGCTCAATCGCGTCAACGTGTTCATCGTGGCCTTCGAGCCGCCTTTCACCGACAGGAGCTACTTCCCGTCCTTCGGCGAGATTTCGCTGACGCTGGGGATGATCGCGACGATCGCGTTCCTCTATCGCGTGTTCGTGTTCCTCTTCCCGATCCTCGGCGGCGAGGAGCCCGCCGCACGCGCCGAGAGTGACATCGATCGCCGGCCCGCCTACGAGCCGCTCGACGCGCGCGTGGCGTGGGGAGTGCGCGGCGTCGGAGCGGCGCTGCTGCTCGTGTTCGTGGGCGCGTACGGATTCGTCCATCGCGAGGCAGTCTCGGGCGAGATCCGGGCGACGCGCTGGGTGCAACGCGTGACGCCGATCGCCGAGCAGGCCGCCGCCGAGGCCGCCGTGCTCGGCCATCCCGACCGGCCCGAGGGATACCGCCGCGTTTACATGCTGAACGCTTCGGTGCTCAACGCGCGCACGGACTTCTACGAGCCCGCGCGCTTCACCCACATCAGCCACGACGAGTGGACGGGCGGCGACTGCAGCGTCTGCCATCACCGCGTGTCGTACTCCGAGGACGACCGCGTCGGTGACGACCTTCGCGAGTTCCACGCCGCGTTCGACGTGAAGATCGGTGGGGCGTGCGCGCAGTGCCACGACATGGAATCGCTGACGATCCAGCGCTGCAGCGCCTGCCACGGCGATCCGACCGAGAGCGATGCGCCGTCGCGGGTGGGGCTGAAGGGCGCCTATCACCGGCAGTGCATCGGCTGCCACGAGTCGGCGCAAGTGACGGCGCCGGCGCCGACGGATTGCGTGGGCTGCCACCATCCGCGCACGCCGAATCACGCGACGCTGCTCGACGGCGCCGAGTTGGCGAGCGCGGTCGACGTGACCGAGCGCTGTCTGACGTGCCACGAGACCGACGGGCAGGAGATTCTGCTCACCGCGCATTGGCGCTGGAGCGGTCACTCGCCCGGCGTCTTCGGCCACGAGGAGAGCGGCGATCTGGGATTGCGCACGCTCGCCTCGAGTCACGTGCTGGGCGTCGCGGCGGATGTCGCGTACTGCGCGACGTGCCACATCGGGCTCGGCGACGGCCCGGAGGGGACCTACGCACGCCCCTCGGAGACGATCGACTGCCTCGTCTGCCACGACACGACCGGCACGTACGCGAAGGCCGTCGGCCAGGGCGGCGCGCCCGCGGAGGGCATCGACTTGGTGCACGCCGCCGCGAGCGTCGGCAGGCCGTCGCGCGAGCGCTGCGGATCCTGCCATTTCCACAGCGACGGCGGACCGAACCTCAAGCATGGCGATCTCGAGCCCGCGCTCGCCGATCCCCCCGACGAGGTCGACGTGCACATGGGCCGCTACGACCTGCTCTGCCAGGACTGCCACAAGACGCGCGACCATCGCATCGCCGGGATGTCGGTGACGGCGCCCGCGGTCGAGGGGCGCGTGCTCTGCACGGATTGCCACGGGGAGTCGCCGCACGGAATCGCGGGGCCGCAGTCGTGGCATCTGGACGAGCACGTGCGCTCGATCGCGTGCGAGACGTGTCACGTGCCGCAGATCGCGCGCATCGACGCGACGCGCACCTTCGCGGACTACCGCCGCATGGCGGAGCTAGGCGCCGCTGACAGCGTCAACGCGCTGGAGCGGCCGCGCTTCGCCGACGATTCGGGAGCGGAGCGCTGGGAGAAGAACCTCGTGCCGACGTACACCTGGTACAACGGCACGCGCGAGGCGGTCCTCGTCGGCCAGGCGGTCGACGCGAGCGAGACGGTGGTATTGAACAGGCCGCACGGCACGCAGAACGATCCGAGATCGCTGATCACACCGTTCAAGATGCACCGCGCCGTGCAGCCGATCGACGCGAAGAGCGGAGTGCTCGCCGTCGCAGACCTCCACGGCGGGTTCTGGACCGACTTCGACATGGCCAAGGCGGTCGAGGCCGGCATGAAGGCCGCGGGACTCGAATACTCGGGAGAGCTCGGCTGGGCCGAAACCGTGCTCTATACCGGCATCCACCACGAGGTGGTGCCCTCGCAGGCCGCGCTCGCCTGCGCCGACTGCCACGCACGCGAACTGGTGCGCTGCTCGAGCTGCCATCGCGAGCCAGGCGCCCGCGACTACGAGCACCTCATCGGCCCGATCGACCCCGCTCATGCCCCACGCCTCGACTTCGAAGCGCTCGGCTACTCCGCGGACCCGATCCGCGCGGGCGGCCGCTTCCACCACGCCCTCACCCGCGGTACCCCCTAGGGGGGACAGTCGACTTAGGGGGACAGGCGACTTAGGGGGACAGGCGACTTAGGGGGACAGGCGACTTAGGGGGACAGGCACCCTAAGTCGCCTGTCCCTCTAAGTCGACTGTCCCCGTAGCTCGAGGAGTTACCGGGCGAGGGCGCGGAGGGAGGCGTCGCGGCCGGCGATGAGGGAGGGATCGCCGCGGTCGTCGAGGGCGATCGCGGCTTCCCAGTCCGCGAGGGCGGCGCGGTGACGGGAGAGCGCGGCAAGCGACGAGGCACGCCAAGAGTAGGTGTACGACAGGTAATAGCGGCCGGTCTGATTGCGTGGATCGTCGTCGAGAACGCTCTGGAAAACGCCCACGGCTTCGTCGTAGTAGGGCAGCGACCCGGCGTGCCGGTCCGAGCGTGATTCGACCTCGCCGAGGTTGGTCAGCGACGAACCGAAGAAGAGCTGGTATTCGACGACCGCCGGATGCTCACGGACGAGTTGCCGACGCGTTTCCAGCTCTCGCTCGTAGAGCTGGGCCGCCTCATCGAGCTTCCCGGTCAACACGCGCACACCCGCCAGATTGCTGTACGTCGCCGCCGCGAGATTCACATACGTGGGACTCTCGGGATCGGCCGTCACGAGGCTCTCGACGAACGGGATCGCTTCCTGCAGGAAGGGCTCTGCCTCAGGGGCGCGGCCGTTGCGCGCGAAGTATGTCGTGATGTTGTTGAGCGTCTGGACCAGTTCGCGGCGGTAGTCCAGGTTCTCGGAGAAGCGCCCGGCCAACTCACGGCGCCCCTCGATCGCGCGCCGGTAGGTCTCCTCGGACTCCTCCAATCGACCCACGCGCTCGAGCATCTGCGCGTAGTTGTCGAAGGTGTTGAAGCGACGCGAGAGATCCTCGGGGCGCAGCAGTCCCGCGCTCTCGAGCCGCTCGTCGAGCTCGAGCGAGCGCTTCCACCAGCGCTCCGCGTCCTCGAAACGGCTCGTATCGTAGTACGTCAAACCCAAGTTCGAGGCGAGCGCGCTGAGATCCGCGACATAGGAACGCTCTCCCGGATGCTCCTCGACGAGTTGCTCGAAGACGCGCACGCCCTCAAGCCCCGCGCGTTCCGCGCCGTCGTTGTCGCCGACGATGCGGTTCATCGAGGCCAGCCGCAGTTGCGTCGTCCCCAGCCCGGCCCGCAGCGCGGGATCCCCGGCTTGGCCCGCCGCGAAGTCCTCGTAGAACTCGCGGGCCGTGGCGAGCAGGTCGCGTCGCAGGCGCTCGAGCCCGTGCGCGCGGAGGTCGGGGCTCTCGCTGACCTGCGTGAAGTAGCGATCGACGGCCCCCTGCGCCATCGAGAAATTCGCCGCGGCCTGCTCTTCGGCGTCGAGCGCGCGCCGCAGATTCCGCTCCGAGCGCGCGTAGAGCACGCTCATCCCGACGCCGAATGCGACGAGCATCACGACGCCCGCCGCCGCGGCCGCGAAAGGCGCCTTGCGTCGCATCACGAGCTTGCGCAGTTGATACATCGTGCTCGGCGGCCGCGCGAGAATCGGCTGCGACGTGAGAAAGCGTTCGATGTCCTCGCCCAACGCCGCCGCGCTCGAGTAGCGTTCCGTGGGATCCTTCGCGAGCGCCTTCCCCACGATGGTCTCGAGATCGGCGTCGAGGCGTCGCGCCCCCGTCCACGCCTTCGAAAGCGGGATTGGCGGGGTTTCACAGATCGCGCGCACCGCGTCGACCAGAGACGTCGTCGAGACGTCGATGGGCCGCCTGCCCGCGATCATCTCGTAGAGCACGACGCCGAGCGCGTACACATCCGTGCGCGTGTCGATGGTGTGCGGCTCGCCACGCGCCTGCTCGGGGCTCATATAAGGCAGCGTTCCTTTGACGACCCCGACTTCCGTCGCGACGCTCGCCTCCCCTGGACCGCCGTCCGTGATGCGCGCCAGCCCGAAGTCGAGAATCTTGAACGGCGCCGCAGCGCCCGTGACCGTGTCGTCGGTGACGAGCACGTTCGCGGGTTTGATGTCGCGATGGATGACCCCGCGTTGGTGCGCATAGTGCACGGTTTCACAGATCACGCGGAAGACGCGCAGTCGCGCCTCGAGTTCGCCCGGAGCGCCCACGTCCCCGCGCGATCGCAGCCACGCGTCGAGGGTCCGCCCGCGCACCAGTTCCATGGCGAAGAAGTGCTGGCCGTCGTCGGTGGTCCCCGCGTCGTAGATCGCCGCGATGTTCGGGTGCTCGAGGCGCGCGAGCGTCTCGGCTTCGCGCTGGAAGAGCCGCAGCCGCAACTCGTCGGCGAAGACTCCGCCGCGGATCAGCTTGAGCGCGACGCGCCGGCGCGGGCTGTCCTGTTCGGCCTCGTAGACCACCCCCATCC
>CAZPJJ010000016.1:0-23761 GCA_964586535.1 uncultured Acidobacteriota bacterium
CGACCCGAGGATTCGTCCTCATGGACAAGCCGTCCGGCTGGACGAGCCATGACGTCGTAGGCTGGCTTCGAGCGCGCTTGCGCGTACGGCGCATCGGCCACGCCGGCACCCTGGATCCGCTGGCGACCGGACTCCTCCCCTGCCTAGTCGGGTCCTCCACGCGCCTCGTTCGCTTCCTGCACGGCTGGCCGAAATGCTACGTTGGCGTCATTGCCCTCGGCCTCGAGACACCCACGGATGATGCGGAGGGCGTGGACCCGAGCCAGCGCCTGCGCGTCGCGACGCCACCTCGCGTCGTGTTGGAAGAGGCGCGCCGGCGATTTACGGGCGTCATCGAACAGACGCCGCCGGCATTCTCGGCAAAGAAGCTTCGCGGAACGCCCGCGCACAGGGTCGCCCGTCATGGTGGCGAGCCGGTGCTCCTCCCGCAGCGGGTGACCGTTCATGCCTGGCGCCTCGTCCCCCTCGATGCCGGGCGCTTGGCCTTTGCGGCGAGAGTTTCGGCGGGGACCTACATCCGCAGCCTGGCTCGTGATCTCGGAAGATTCCTGGGTACCGGCGCTTATCTCGAGAGTCTCCGGCGCACCGCGATCGGCCCGCTCCAGGTTCGGGGTGCCATCGACCCCTCCCAGTACTCCTCTACCGACGGGATTCCTCCGGGGCTACCGGCGTTGACACCCGACGCCGATCTGCCGCTTCCGCTCCCCACGGTCTCCCTCGATGCCCAGGCAGCGCGCGCCTTTTGCGCCGGCCGAGCCGTCCGCTGCGCGACTGGTCTGGCGGGCGAAATCCGTGTCCTCGATGACCGGGGCCCTCTCCTTGGCATCGGAACGGCCACCCCTGACGGACTGCTTCGTCCGAGCACCGTTCTCCCCGGTCCCGACGAAGATGCCCCGTGATCTCGCCCGCGGCGCGCTGCCCCACCCTCAGCGCCTCCCCACCCTTCCCGCTCCCGGGGCCAACCGCTTGCTTGCCGCCGCCCCCCGCCATCGGTAGAATCCCGGGTCGGTCGCCCGCGACTCGTCTTCCCGGCGACCCGAATGTCCACCCAACCGGCGACGCAACGTGTCACGCCGCGGTGTGGCCCATCAGACGGTGAAGACACCGTTGCGAGGAAAGCGACCTTGCCACTGACGAAGGAACGCAAGACGGAGCTGGTCGGCAATTTCCAGCGTCACGATAAGGACACCGGTACTCCCGAAGTCCAGATCGCTCTGCTGACCGAACGGATCACTTACCTGACCGAGCACTTCAAGGTCCACAAGAAGGACCACCACGGCCGCTTGGGTCTGCTCAAGCTCGTCGGCCAGCGCCGGCGGCTTCTCAACTATCTGCGCAGCACGAGCGTCGATCGTTACCGTGACACGATCGCCCGCCTCGGTCTGCGCAAGTAGCCATCGTCCTTTACTGCGCCCGTCCCGCGATGTAGCTCGCGAGTCGGTGCCGACGGGTGATTGGACTGCGTAGCCAACCTCATGACCTTCTCGCGCATCGCCGACCGGGTTCTCACCGAACTCGCGGAGAGATGTGCGCCATGACGTTCGCTACACAGCCCACTCATCGGGGCACCCTCTTCGCGAGTCCTTCGGCGGTCCGGGCGCGTCTGTGCGCCGCGCGTGTCGCGCTGGCGCTGGAGAAACCGACGTGTCTTTTGGAAACGCTCACCGCAAAGAGGTGAAGATCGGCAACGATCTGCTCATCATCGAGACCGGGCGCCTCGCGAAACAGGCAAGCGGCGCCGTCACCGTCCGGCAAGGCGACACCGTCGTGCTGGTCACCGCTCAGGCAGCACGTACCGCGAAGGACATGAGTTTCCTTCCGCTCACGGTCGAGTACCGCGAGGCCATGTACGCCGCCGGCAAGATCCCCGGCGGGTTCTTCAAACGCGAAGGACGGCCGAACGAGAAAGAGACCCTCACCTGCCGCTTGATCGACCGGCCGCTGCGCCCGCTCTTCCCGACCGGCTGGAACTTCGAAACGCAAATCATCGCGATGACGCTCTCCGCGGACAAAGCGCACAATCCGGACGTGCTTGCGGTGACGGGCGCATCGTTCGCTCTGTGTCTCTCTGACGTGCCATGGGACAATCCGATCGCCGCGGTTCGCGTCGGCCTGATCGGCGATCACTACGTCATCAACCCGACGCACGAACAGCTCACGGAGAGTTCGCTCGACATCGTCGTCGCCGCAAGCGCCGACGCGATCGTGATGGTGGAAGCCGGCGCCCAGGAAGTCCCCGAGGACAAAGTCATCGGCGCTCTCTTCGCGGGCCACGAGGCCTGCAAGCCGCTCATCGCCGCCCAACGCGAACTCGCGGCCGAGAGAAACACCGTCAAGCGGTCGTTCACTCCGGCGGGCGTACCAGCCGAAGTCGTCGATGCGGTTCGCACGCATCTCGCGGGTCCAGTCCTCGAAGCAATGCAGATCAAGGGAAAGATCGCCTCGTACACGAAGATCGACGACTTGCTCGCGGCGTTCATCGCCGAGCACGCACCTGAAGATTCCAAGAAGCAGAACCACATCAAGGAAGCCTTCTACACGCTTCAGGACGAGATCCTCCACGACTACATCCTCGAGCATGGCAAGCGCACTGACGGCCGCGCGCTGGACCAGATCCGCCCGGTTCACATCGAAGTCGGAGTGCTGCCGCGCACCCACGGCTCCGCGCTCTTCCAGCGCGGCGAGACTCAGGCCCTCGTCGTCACGACTTTGGGTACGTCCTCTGATACACAGCGCATCGACTGGCTCGAGAGCGAGGGCGAGAAGCGGTTCATGCTCCACTACAACTTCCCGCCCTTCTCGGTCGGCGAGGTTCGGTTCCTCCGCGGCCCCGGCCGGCGCGAGATCGGCCACGGCGCTCTCGCGGAGCGCGCGCTTCGCCCCGTGATCCCCGCCGAGGATTCGTTCCCCTACACGACGCGCATCGTCTCGGAGATTCTCGAGTCGAACGGCTCGTCGTCGATGGCGTCGGTTTGCGGCGGATCGCTTTCTCTCATGGATGCGGGCGTCCCGATCAAGAAGCCCGTCGCCGGGATCGCGATGGGACTCGTCATGCGCGGCGAGCGATTCGCCGTGCTCACCGACATCGCCGGCGCCGAGGACCACCATGGCGACATGGACTTCAAAGTCACTGGGACCCGCGACGGCATCACCGCGCTCCAGATGGACATCAAGATCGCGGGCGTCACTCGCGAGATCATGAGCCAGGCCCTCGAGCAGGCTCGGCGCGGACGCGTCGAACTGCTCGACAAGATGGACGCCGTGCTTCGCGAAGCACGCGAGGAAGTCTCTCCTCACGCTCCGCGAATCGTCACGATCTGGATCCCCAAGGACAAGATCCGGGACGTCATCGGCCCGGGAGGCAAGGTCATCCGTTCGATCCAGGAGAAGACGGGCTGCGAAATCTCCATCGAAGACGACGGGCGCGTCGACATCGCATCCGTCAATCTGGATGGGGCGCAGCAGGCAGCCGAGATCATCCGCGAGCTCACGGCCGAAGCGGAACTGGGCAAGGTCTATGTCGGCAAGGTGACGCGAACGACCAACTTCGGCGCCTTCGTGGAGATCCTCCCCGGCGTCGAAGGACTGCTTCACATCTCCGAGATCGCGGAACACCGTGTACAAGTCACGACCGACGAGATCGAGGAAGGCGACGAAGTCCTCGTCAAGGTGACCGACATCGACGGCCAGGGAAGAGTCAGACTCTCCCGCAAGGCGGCGATGCGGGAGCGTAACCAGCAATAGAAGCGGTCGGCGCTCGGGCGTTTCCCGGGCCCGGTCCGACAAACCGTGACGACGGTACGAGCGCGGAAGAAACGGCGACGTTTCCCGCGCTCGTCCTTTTCCGCGCGATCATCCGCCGCGAAGTCGCCCCCGCGGGTGCACTTCACGACTCGATGCCCCGTCCCCTGCGCCTCGAAAAACCGCCATCCCGCCGCACCGGCGCGAGAGCGTGCATAATGCCCCGCGGGTCGCAGATGCGAGACCCGCGGAGACCTCGCGCGACTGGGTTCGGCCACTGCGAGTCGACGCCCATTCGGAGGGGGCTCGGCGGGGTGCGCGCAGTCATCGCGGATCTTCCGGTCGGCCAGGGGGCCCAGAACCCACCAGTCGGCGGAACGCGAGCGGACGGAGCATTGGCGAAGCGATGGCGAGAAAACTCGGCGAGACGCTGATCGAAGAAGGGCTGCTCGATGCAAGGCGCCTGCAAGAAGCGCTGCGCTCGCAGCGCATCTTCGGCGGATCACTCGGCAGCAATCTTCTACAACTGGGGTTTATCGACGAAGAGTCGCTCGGCCGGGTTCTCGGCAAAGTCTACGGAGTTCCCGTCGCGCAGCGCTTCGACTTGCTCGGGGCTTCGCCGGAGGTCGTCAAGCTGCTGCCGACGGAGTTCACAAAGAGGCACAGGGCGCTTCCGTTCAAGGTCGAGGGGCATCGCCTGCATCTCGCTCTGCAGAATCCGGCGGATTCGCTCGCCGTCCACGAAGCAGCGTTTCTGACGGGCTTTCAAGTCGTCCCCCACGTTGCGTCCGAGTCCGTTCTCCGTGAAGCTCTCGCCCATCATCATCGCGGCGAAGGTTCCTCGTCCCGACCGGGCGCAGCCACCATGACCGGCGCCTTTCAGGCCATGCCGGCCCGGCCGGGACACGAAACGGGTCCGGTTCGCGTCATCACGTCGCCTCACGAAACCCCAGCGGACTCATCTTCCGAGCGCGGTACCGGAGCTTCGGACCGAGCGCACGCACCGCTGAATCATCCGCGCTCGCCGGAGTTCCCTGCCACGCCGGAACGCGACGCGACCACGGGCCCTCACCTACAGCGAGGAAGCTCGGAGCCCCCACGCGGCGCCGCTCCGCGCGGCGCGATGGCGCCATCCGCCCCGGCCGCTCCGCAAGCAACCGCCTCGCTCGCGACTCTCGGGCGTGAACTCGCCGGGGCCACGAGCCGCGACGAGATCCTCCGTGCCCTTCTCGACGAAGTCGCGCGGATGACGCCGCGCTCGATCGTTTTCGTCGTGAAGGGCGACGAAGCGGTCGCCACGCTCTTTCGCGGCGTCGATGTCGGCCAGCGGCGCCTCGCACTTCCCCTCGACCGGCCTTCCGTTCTCGACGCAGTCCGCGAAGAGAGCCCCATGAGCTACGGCCCCGTGGCACTCACCGCGGCGAATCAAGACTTCTACACTCTGCTCGGCGGACGCGTGCCGCGGGTCGCGTTCGTGCTTCCCGTCTATGTCCGCAAGCGCGCGGTCGTCGCCCTCTACGGTGACGACCCCACGGGTTCCGCCCTTCCCCCCGATTTTCGCCGCGCACGTCGCATCGCCGCGCTCGGAGGCTGGGCCATCGAAGCCCTCGTGCTCCGCGGAAAGATCCTCCGGGAGAGCGGCGCTGAAGGAAGTACCCCATCGTGAGCGACGAAGCTCCGGCAACCGCGGAAGGGATCGCTCGCCGACTCGACGCGGACCGTGCCGGACTCCTCGTCGCCTACGCCCGTCGCTCGGCGCACGCTGCGATCCACGGAGAGCCCGCCCCTCGCTTCGACGATTCGAGCATCGCCGCGATCCGCGTCTCGGGCGCCTTCGTCACGATGAAGCTCGGTGGCATTCTGCGGGGCTGCATCGGCGTCTTGGGCCGCCCCTATCCCGTCCTCGAGGCCGTCGAACGAGCGGCGCGGTCGGCCGCGGTCGACGATCCGCGCTTTGCGCCGATGAGCGACCAGGAGCTGCGGTCGGCAAGAATCGAAGTCTCGTTGCTCACACCTCTCGAGTGGATGGAATCCGCCGACCTACCCACACTCGTCCGCCCCGGCATCGACGGACTCGTCGTCGAAGAGGGTCACCGGCGGGGGCTCTTGCTTCCTCAAGTGGCTTCCGAGCTTCAGCTCGACGCGAGGGCTTTCCTCGAGCAGACCTGTCGCAAGGCGGGGCTCCCCCACGACGCTTGGGAGCACGGCGCACGGGTCGCGAGATTTCAGGCCGTCGTCTTGGACGAGACGCGCACGATTTGAGATCGCACCGCGCCGAAGATCGTTCCTGGCGCGGCGGCGTTCGTCTCGGTTCGACTGCGAAAGCAAAACGGGAGCCGCCGGATCCGCAGGCCCTTCGGCGCGCAGATTCGACGTCTCCCGCTCAGGATCGACGTTTTGGAGCCGTCAGAGGATCTCGGCCTTGTCGCCGATTCTCACCTCGGAACGGGACTCGAGGATCTTGACGGTCGACCCGCCGCCCTGCGTGAGCAGGACGACACCCTGCGCCACGATCCGTCGCGGCTCGTTCGCCGCCGAACCTGGGCGCCAGAAGAGAACGCGGTCCCCGGCCGTGAGACCGTCCCGGTGACCGAGGTCGATGCCAACCGTTTGCCCTTGGGCCGCGATCGTCGCATCGAGGCTATCCATGATGACGACGGTCCCGCTTGGTCCGGAAGGATAGGGCGTCGCGATCGTGCGCAGCGGAATCCGCTCGACCATCGGGATCGGCAGCTCGCGATAGGGCACGAGGAAATCGCCGACCTGAACGGCGTCGCAGGCCACGACGATCTCGGCCGTCGCCGCATTCGCGTGGACGGCGATCGCACGCAGCCGGCCGAGACGGCGGACGAAGGTGGCGGTCGGATTCCCGGTATCGGGATGATTCACCGTACCTTCGGGCCGCAGAACCGTGTACTCCGCGCCCGGCTGAATACCGAGATCGCTGCCCGCGCTGAGGTACACGATGTCGCCGGAAGCGTTCATCGTGCGCTCGGGATCCTCGACGGCCATCACCGTCAACGGCGCTGGATCGAAGCGCTCGTAGAGCTGCGAGGCGCAGAGGAGTTCCGTCTCTTCGGCGACCGGCATCAACGAAGGTTTCGCGGCCTTCTTGCCGGCTGCACCCTGACCCTCGCGCTTGAACGGAACCTCGGGGGCCGGCTCTTCCCGAACCATTTCGCTCGGCTGCTCGGGTTCCGGTTCCGGGGCGGGCTCCGCGACACCGGTCTCCGCGACAACCGTCGGCTTCGGAGGCACGCCGAGCGGATCGCCGGGATAGATCCAGTGCGAGTACGTGATGTACCGATTCGCGTCCCAAATCAGCGGCCATAGATAAGGGTCGCCGTAGTACGACTGCGCGAGATCCCAGAGCGTGTCACCCGCTTTGATGATGTGCACCTGCACGCCTTCAGGCGGCATGACCGGGTCGTAGGGCGTCCAATGCCCCTCGACGAGCTTGAGATTCTTCGGTGGCGGCACGTATCCGCGAACCCGCTCGGTCTCCACCGCCACGGCGGGCTCGGCCGTCTCCTGAGCGAGGGCCCAAGAAGACAGCGCGACCGCGCAGAAGGCGACGAGCGCCAGGGTCACCGGTAGCCGCCGGACCCGCTCTCTCCTCATCGTTACCTCCCTGTCCCTCCGGCCCACTTCCGGAGGGGGATCCAGGTCGGCGCCTGCCGAGCCGGGATGCCTCGGCGAATGTAGGCTCCGCCTGCCGGGGGAGGCAATGCTGCTTTTCGAGAGCGTTCGATCCTGCCGTCCCGCCCCTGGGAGTGGTCACTTTCCCGGTTCGGGCTGGGCCCCCCGCGAGGAATCGCAGGCCGCGGTCAGGGCGGAATCCCCGTACCGGCGCGTCCAGACGAGGGTCAGATCTCCCAGATCGACGGTCGAACCGGCCCTGTGTTCGATGACGATGAGGCTCTCGCCGTCAATCCAACCGCCCCTCACCAGCAACCGAATCCAGCGCTCGAGCGCGGGCTCGCCGTAGGGGGGATCGAGAAAGGCGACTCCGACGGGAGATGGATCGGCCGCGCCTGCAAGGAAGCGCATGCAATCGAGAGGCACGACGCGCAGCCGGCCGTCCTGGAAAAGGCCCAGCGACTCGACGTTGCGGCGGATCGTCGCGAGCGCGTGGCGATCGCTCTCGACGAGCACCACGGGATCGGCTCCTCGCGAATATGCTTCGAGGCCCACCGCGCCCGTCCCTGCCGCGAGGTCGAGGAACGGGCGCCCCAGGATGCGATCACCCAGAATGTTGAAAAGAGCTTCACGGACGGGATCCGCCGTCGGCCTCACGCCCCGGCGGGGAACGGGGGCGAGCCGGCGGCCGCCCAGCGTGCCGCCGACGATCCTCACCGAGACGAGCCCGGCTCGCCCGGCGGTTGTTCGCGGTCGCGCGCGGTCGCGAGGGTCATGCCCTCTGCCCCCAACGATCGGGCGAGATCGATGACGCGCACGATGGTCTCGTAGTCGGCGCGGCGGTCGCCTCGGACGAGCACGATCTTCTGTGCGGCGTTCTCCAGGGCCGCGCGGAGGACGGGCGCGGCACTTTCCACGTCGACATAGACCTGCCCGTCGATTTCCAGCTTGCCATCGCCGGCGACGGAGACTTCGACCGGGCCCGCCGACTGGGAAACGGCCGTGCCCGCTGAGGGCAGCGACACCGGCAGACCGGTTCCGCTGCGAAACGTCGTCGTGACGGTGTAGAAGATGATCAACAAGAAGACGACGTCAACCAGCGGGGACATATCGATCGTCGGGCGCTCGCGCTTCTTCGGCAAAAACTGCATCTCACCGCTCGCGCGCGGCGGCGCCTTGGGCACCGATCTCGCTCAGTCGTGGCGATGCGCCGGACGCCGCAGCCGGACTGGAACGGCGAACGATCTGATGACACGCCGCCTCGATCGCGAGGACCAGCCGCTCGGCTCTGCTCGCGAGCATGTTGTGCAGCACGAGACTCGGGATTCCGACCGTGAGTCCGAAAGCCGTCGTCAGGAGGGCCACGGAGATTCCGGCGGAGATTCCCTCGCCGCTGCCGGGACCGGTGAGCGAGATCTCGCGAAACACCTGGATCATACCGAGGACGGTACCGAAGAGTCCCATCAGAGGAGAGATGGCCGCAACGGTTCCCAACACGCCGATGCCGCGCATGAGGGACGGCGCCTCGCGCCGGCCCGCGTCGCCGATGGCCTCGCGGACGGCGTCCGCGCCATGGGGCCACCAGTCCAATCCCGCGAGCGCGATCGTCGCGAACGCGCTGCCGTCATGCTGGCAAACCGCCCTGGCTTCGTCGATCTTGCCGTCGCTCACGAGCGAGAGAACCTGGCGCACGGTGCGATCGGGAATGACGAGCACGCGACGCAGGGCCCAGAACCGCTCGATGGCGACTCCCAGAGCGAGCACCGAGGCGATGAGGATCGGCCACATCACCCAGCCGCCCTTGATGAAAAGATCGAGGAGCGTGGACACGAAGCTCACGATTTCTTTCTCCCGCCCGCGCGTGGCGGCCGCCGGCGTCCCGCACCGGACCTCTCGCCGCGACGCGGGGCCTTCTTGCGTCCCGCAGACAGTTCCTCGGTGACGATGCCCGCGATCTCCCCTCGGGGGATGTTCACTCCGAGCAGAGACTCGACCTCCCGTACGCGCTCGCGATCCATGGGTGTCGCGAGCGTGTAGGCGACACCCAGCCTGGACGCGCGCCCGGTGCGTCCGACGCGGTGCACGTAGTCCTCGGCACTGTGCGGCATGTCGAGGTTCACGACGACGTCGATGTCGACGACGTCGATTCCGCGCGCGGCGACGTCGGTTGCAACCATCACGTCATAACTGCCGCGACGAAAACCGTCGAGTGCCCGCTCGCGATTGTTCTGCGAGAGCAGACTCGAGAGCGAGACGACCTCGTGACCCTCGCGACGCAACGCCGCCGCGACCTCCGACGTGCTCTCGCGGGTGCTCGTGAACACGAGCGTCTTCTTGCCGCGATGCGCATCGAGAAGAGCCACGAGAGCGCGCGGTTTGTCGCTCTGACGCACCACGTAGAGCATCTGCGAGATACCCTCGGCGGTCACGCGCTCCGGTTCCACGTGTACCGTCCCGGGCTCCATCATGAAGCGCTGCGAGAGTTCGACGATCTCGTTCGGCATCGTCGCGGAAAAGAGCATCGTTTGCCGCGACATGGGAACGCGCGTGCAGATCTTGCGCACGTCGTCGATGAATCCCATGTCGAGCATGCGATCGGCTTCGTCGAGCACGAGCCACTTGACCCAGCGCGGCCTGAACCACGCCGAACCGAGAAAATCGATCAATCGCCCGGGCGTCCCGACGACGATGTCGACTCCGCCTTCGAGTTCTTCGCGCTGACCGCCGAGGGACGTCCCGCCATAGAGCAGCGCCGTCCGCGCGCCCAGCTTCTCGCCGAGCGAGCGAGCCACGCCGCCGACTTGCTGCGCCAGTTCGCGGGTCGGACAGACGACGAGCGCCTGCACTTCTCCCGATGGCCGCAGCTTTTCGAAGATCGGGACGAGGAACGCGAGGGTCTTGCCGGTTCCGGTTTGCGCGACGCCGATCACGTCGCGATCTGTCAGCGCCAGCGGGATGGCCTGTTCCTGAATGGGCGTCGGGTGCACGAATCCGAACTCTCTCAAGACGCGCTTGAGTTCGTCGCGGATCGACATCTCTTCGAAAGTGATCACCTGGATCTCGTTTCTCTTCGCGGCCGGCGAGCATAGCACCCCGCCCTGACCGTCGCTCCAACCGCGGAAACGAGGCCCATCAGAACTCCCCCATGGACTGCGACATGCGGAGACGACGCTCCAGCTGTTGCGCGGACTCGAAGCCGCCGATGCGGAAGCGGAACGCGAGCCGTTCCTGATTCCGCGGAAAGTCGGCAGGCAGCGGAGGAATGACCGCGCGTTCGATGCTCGCCACGGAGGCCTCGTCGAGGGTTGGAACGATGGCGGGATCGATGATCGTGAGCGCGGAGACGCCGCCGTCGCGTTCGATGACGAACTGGATCGTCACTTCGGCGTCGAGACGCGGCAGGCCGTGAAAGGCTTGGTCTCTCTCGAAGCGGCGGACCCGCCCGTAGAGTTCGCGGAGCCACGCGCGATAGATCGCGAAGTAGAGCTTCGTCGAGTAGTCGCTCCAATCGTAGTCGGTGCTCTCGAACTTGATGTTGTCCGCCCAGAGCCCGCCGCTCGTCGTGAAGTCGAGATCCGGAGCACGCCGCGGAGAGTCGTTGCGCCGCGGCGCTGACGGGGGAGACGGTCGCCGCTCTTGCGGCACCGGAGGGAAAGGGAGGGGCTCATCCGCCATGCGCGGGGCGTTCGGCTCTTCGCGAGCGGGTTCGCGCGGCGCCCCGGCACTCGGATCCGGGCGCTCTCGCACTGGCTCTGGCTGCTCGCGAGCCGCAGGGTCCGGGCTATCGACACGCTCGGGCTCGGATTCACGTAGCTCGCGCTCGTCGCCTTCCGTAGGAACCACGCGTTGCTGGTCCTCCGACTCGACAGGTTCGGGAGTCGGACGGCCTTCTTCTGCCTCTTCGGGCTTCGGGGGCGCCTTCACCTCGGCTTCCGGGCCCTGCGGGCGGAGCGGACGCGCCTCGATCTCGCCTTCCGAGGAACGAAACGCGAGTAACGACGCGTCGTCGGGCGGCGGCGGTCGTTGAGGCTGCTGGGGCTGCGGCTGAGGCTCAGGAGCATCGGGCTTGGGTTGCGGGACGGGCTCCGGAACCGGCTGAGGAGGCGGATCGGCGAACGTGATCGGCACGAGAAGTTCCTCGGGAGGCTTCTCGACATCGGGAGCAACCGAGAGCAGCGCGACGATGGCCAGCAACAAGATGTGAACGACGATCGAGACGACGAAGCTCAACACATAGCGCTGGCGCTCGGCGCGGCGCATCTCGGCGATATCGTCCGAATGCAGTTCGTAGGCGCTCATGGCCTGGCAAGTCCCAGCGCTTCGAGCGCGCACGCGTGGAACTCGCGGCGCCATTGGTGAATCGGCGCATCGCGCCATGAGGGGTGAACGCGATTGGTCAGCAAAACCGCTACGATGCCGCGCACGGGATCGATCCACACGGATGTCCCCGTGAAACCGGCGTGTCCGTAGGATTGCGCGCCCATCGGACCGGCGGGTGAATTGGTCGACGCTCCGGACTGGAACCCGAATGTCCGCGCCTCGTCGCCGGCGTCAGCAATCACGGTGCTCACCCAACGAACCGTCGACGTATCAAAGGGCCTCTTCCCCGACGCGAGAGTGCACGCGATGGCATGAACGACTCCAGTCGTCGCGAAGAGTCCCGCGTTTCCGGCTCGCGCGCCGACGAAGGATGCGTTGCCATCATGAACTTCGCCGCGGAGGAACCGTTCCGCCCCGGGCACGCGATCGAAACCGAGCCGGCTCGATGGAATCTCGGCCTCGGCGAGCACGGCCTCGCGGTGTCGCCCCTGCTCCGTCGGAGCGGTTCGTCGCTCTTCGCTCCCGGCCACCCGACCCAGCCACCAGTCGCGTCGTCGCAGGCCCAGTGGGTTCGCGACCTCGCGCTCGAAGAGAACGTCGAGCGGATCACCGACGAGGCGCTCGAGCGCCAGTGAGGCAGTGATTGCTCCGAGGCACGAGTAGACGACGCTCCGCCCAGGCGGGCCCGCGGGTGGCAAAGCGGCGATGACCGACACCACCGCAGATGGGTCGGCGGTCGCCCGGTAGAGCGGAAACCAAGCGCGAACGCCCGAGCGATGAGCAAGGAGGTCGGCGAACGAAGGTGAGAAACCGCGCGCCGCGTGCCACTCGGGAAGCTCGCGATCCAGAGGTCGATCGAGATCGATGGCGCCGCGCGACGAGAGCGCAAGGAGCGTGGCGCCGAGCACCAGCGGCTTCGTCAGGCTCGCGCAATCGTAGAGTGTGTCCGCCGCGGCGAGAGCGTCGCCTGCCTCGCCCGAGAGCCGTCCGACGGCACCCCGATTGCGAACCCCGCCGCCGGTATCGCCGACGAGGTAGGACGCGCCCGGCCAATCGCCGGCACGCACGTGGCCGTCGAGATGCTCCTCGATCGACGAGTGAGGCCCGGCTGTCGCTGAGGAACTCATCGGGAGCATGATCCCAAACGGCTCACGCCCGGCGCCACTCAGGACGGCGGAAGCTCGCTGCTCCGGCGCCGCAAATCATGACCGCCCGGCTTCCTCCGCCTCGATCGCATCACGGACGCGGAGCGCGAGGTCGAGGGCCCGAAGGCCCTCTTCGCCGGTACACGGCAAAGGCCCGCGACCCCGCACCGCCTCGGCGAAAAGTCTGAGTTCGGTGTTGAGCGCGTCGCCTGGCTCGAGGGCCACTTGCTCCATGCCCACGCCCGGCATCCCGCCCTCGCCGCGCTGAACGCGGAAGACGGCGAGTCGGCCGGCGCCGGTCGTGTCGCAGGAGAGATACGCGCCCGGCTCGAAAACCCGGATGCGCCGGACGTTGTCGACCGAGATGCGGCTTGCGGTGAGATTCGCCGCCGCGCCGTTTTCGAAGCGTACACGAACCGATGCAATGTCGATCCGGTCGGTGAGCGCCGGCGTGCCGCTCGCGTCGAGCGATCGGACAGGAACGCCCCCGAGAAGAAACTGGCAGAGATCGATGTCGTGAATCATCAAGTCGAGCACGACGTCGACATCGAGGCTGCGGGGCTTGAATTCGGCGAGGCGATGAATTTCGAGGTAGCGCGGCTTTCGCACGCGTTCCCTGAGTGCGATCACGGCAGGCTGGCAGCGCTCGATGTGACCGACCGCGAGAGGAACGCCCTTGCGACGCGCGAGTTCGACCAGACGGCGACCCTCTTCGACCGTCGTCGCGATCGGCTTCTCCACGAGCGTCGCGACGCCGCTTTCGAGGAGCGGCGTCGTGGCCTCTTCATGATGGACCGTGGGCGCCGCCACCGACGCGATGTCGATCTCGCGTGCCAAGCTCAGCACGTCCGGAAAGACTCGCGCACCATGCCGCTCGGCGATCTCGGCGGCGCGCTCTCCATCCGGGTCGACGACACCGACGAGTTTCACGCCCTCGATTTGGGACCAGTGACGCGCATGGTGCCTGCCGAGGTGTCCGACCCCGACGACGCCGGCGCGGAGGATCTTGTCTCCCACGGTCATCACCCTTTCTCTCCCAGACGAATCGGCACGACGCCGCGCTTCGACGCGCGCACGAAGTCGACGATCTCTTTCACCTCGGCGACGCCGCCGTCCCGCGCTTCGACCTCGCGAAGCGCGGCCTCCCGTGTGCTGCCGGGCCGGAAGATGCCGCGAACGGACCTGTCGAGCGCCTGAATCGTAGCCGCGGGATAGCCAGCCCGCTTCAGCCCCACGGTGTTGATGCCGTAGCAGTGCGCGCGATTGCCGACGGTGAGGCAGTAAGGCAACGCGTCCCGTGTGATTACCGAGTAGCCACCGATGAAGGCCGCCTTGCCGATGCGACAGAACTGGTGCACGCCGGAGTACGCGCCGATCGTGGCGCGATCCTCGACGACGACGTGACCGGCGAGCGTGCCTGCATTGGCGAACAGGATGTCGTTGCCCAGCAGGCAGTCATGCGCGACGTGCGACGCGACCATCAGGAAGCAATTGTCCCCGATGCTCGTCAATCCGCCACCGCCTACGGTGCCGCGGTGAATCTGGCAGTGCTCGCGAATCGAGTTGCCGTCGCCGATCACGACGCGAGTCGGCGCGCCGTCGTACTTCAGATCCTGCGGCGGAAAGCCGATCGTGCAGTAGGGATAGATCTTGTTGCGAGCACCGATCGTGACGAGCCCCTCGATCGTGACGTGAGGCCCGATCCACGTGCCGTCGCCGATCGTCACGTCGGGCCCGACGATGGAATAAGGCCCGATCGTGACGTCGCGGCCGATCGAAGCCGACGGATGGACGATTGCTCGCGCATCGATGCCGGAGATCCAATCGAACACTAGCGGTCCACCATGGCGGAAAGCAGTGTCGCTTCCGCGGCAACATCGCCATCGACCGTCGCGACGGCGCGGAACTTCGCGGCGCGCGGGCGCAGCTTCAGCACTTCGAGATCGACGCGGAGCGTGTCTCCGGGGACGACAGGGCGCTTGAATCGACACTCGTCGATACCCGTGAAATAGACCAGGCGATCCTGGCGCTCCTCGACCTCCAACAAGATCAGCACGCCACCAGCCTGAGCCATCGCCTCGACGAGTAGCACGCCGGGCATGACGGGACGTCCCGGGAAATGGCCTTGGAAGAACGGTTCGTTGTAGGTCACGTTCTTGATCGCGACGACCCGTTTGCGGCGCTCGATCTCGACGATCCGATCGATGAGCAAAAAAGGATATCGATGCGGGATCAATTCGAGAATACGAACGATGTCGAGAACCTCGCTCACCCCTGCTCTCCTTCCGTCTTCTCGATGCGGCGGAGGATCGCCCGCCAGAGGTCCGGCAGCCGTGCTTGAATGGCGGCCAGTCTACGCCATCGCGTCATGGGCATCGCGGGAATGCCCGCGACGACTGTTCGCGGCGGCACGTCGGCGAAGACGGCCGTCTTCGCGGCGACAGCGGCGAACTCGCCGACCTCGATGTGATCGGCAAGACCCGATTGCCCCCCCACGAGTGCGCTCCGGCCCAACTTGGAAGAGCCGGATAGGCCCGACTGCGCGGCGATGAGCGCGTCCTCGCCTATCTCCGCGTTGTGCCCGACCTGAACGAGGTTGTCGAGCCGAGCACGCGCGCGGATGCGCGTCTCGCCGAAGGTCGCGCGGTCCACCGTGGAATTCGCGCCGATCTCCACGCCCTCCTCGAGAACGACCCGCCCGAGGTGTGGAATGCGCACCGAGTGTCCGCTCACGTCGCGCGCATGTCCGAACCCGGGAGCCCCCAGGACGGCCCCGGCCAGAACCCGGCAGCGTGGCCCGATGACCGTTCCTGGGTAGGCGACGACTCGGGGATGGAGGACGGCCTCCTCGCCTACCTCGACATCCTCGAGAAGCACGCAGCCGGCTCCGATGATCGCCCGGGTGCCGATTCGGCAGCGCGCGCCGATCACGGCCGCCGCGCCGATGAAAACCGCATCGGCGATGCGGGCGTCCGGGGCCACGACGGCGTGGGGCGAGAGGAAGGGCGCGGGGCGCGCTTCCGGCCGGATCAGCTCGATGGCACGCGCGAAATCGGCCTTGGGCGACCGCGAGACGAGAACCGCGCGGTCACCGAGTTGGGCGGCGAGCTGCGGATCCACGAGGAGCAGGCCGGCGCTCGATGCCGCTGCATCGCGAGCAAGCCGCGCGTCGTAGACCGCGGCGAGACACGTGGGGCCCGCCTGTGCAAGCGAGCCCACGTCATCGATCAGCGATTCACGCTCGACAGCGCGGAGTTCCAGCCCCAGGGCCTCGGCGAGGGCGGCGAAACGCCAGGGTCTGCGCTCTCGCGGAATCACCGCGCCGTGCTCAGTTGGTCGTGGCGGCGGCCTTCTGGTCGACGGCCTTGATGAGTTGGTCGGTGATGTCGATGGCCGTCGAGTGATAGGGAACGACCTCGACGGGCAGAATCACCGTGAAGCCGTTCTCTTTGCCGTACTTGCGGACGACTTCGATCACCTGGCGCTGCCAGTTCATCTGGGCGGACTCGACCTCGATCTGCAGCTCCTGATTGGCGGACTTCTGCATGCCCTCGAGCTCGACCTGTTTGCGCTGGATCTTGAGGCCCATATCCTTGCGCTTCTCGTCGGAGAGGCTCGTCGAGGTCGCCAGATACTCCTGTTGAAGAGCCTGCACCTCGGCCTGAGCCGCCTCGAGCTGCTTCCGCTTGTCGTCCTGGAGCTTTGTCAGCCGGGCCTTGATCTTGGCGCCCTCGGCGGTCTCCTCCGAGATCTTCTCAGCGTCGAAGACACCGATTTTGAGGGCCTGCGCCTCGGCGGGCGTGCCGGCGAAAGCGGCCAAGCCGGTGGCGAAAGCGAGCGCGAGGGCGAAAGAACGGACGTTCATGGTCGATCTCCTGAGCTCCGAGACCCCTCCGGGCCTCATCTGCAACGCATGTCCCGTGCGAAAGCCGACTTCGGCGTGAGTCGCCAGGCGCCGCGGCCCCGAGCGACACGGGGCGGATTCTAGCCGATTTGTCACCGGGGCGAAAAAAGAGCCCGCGACGGCGCGCGGGCTCTTTGGTGGATGCGCTGGTTCGGGCCTCAGACGTTGGCGAGCGAATTCCTGAAGCGAAGCTTGCCGTCCTCGCCGACGGCGACGCTGATCTCGCCCGATCCCTGGATCTTGCCGGCGATGATCTGCTCGGAGATCGCGTCCTCGAAGTTGCGCTGGATCGCACGGCGGAGCGGGCGTGCGCCGAACGAGCGGTCCTGGCAAGTCTCGTGGACCAGCCATGCGTAGACGCTGTCGTCGGGCACCAACTGAATGCCCTTCTCCTGCAGCGAGCGGTTGAGCTGCGCGACCATCAGACGTGCGATCGCGGTCAACTCTTCGTCGGTCAGCGGATCGAAGACGATGATCTCGTCGATACGGTTCAAGAACTCCGGAGTGAGCGTCCGCTTGACCTGCTGCATGACCATCTCGCGCTTCGATTTCACATCCTGCTCGCGCGCGTCGCCGGTCGGGAATCCGAGTTGTCCGCGATGGAAGAGCGCGGCCGACCCGATGTTGGACGTCATCACGATGATCGTGTTCTTGAAGTCGACGGTGTCGCCGTACGCGTCGGTGACCTGGCCGTCGTCGAGCACCTGCAAGAGGATGTTGAGCACGTCCGGATGCGCCTTCTCGATCTCGTCGAGCAGGACGACCGAGTAGGGCTGGCGCTTGATGCGCTCGGTCAGCAGCCCGCCTTCCTCGTGGCCGACGTAACCGGGAGGCGAGCCGATCATCTTGGCGACGGCGTGCTTCTCCATGTACTCGGACATGTCGAAGCGCACCATCGAACGCTCGTTGCCGAAGAGAAACTCCGCGAGGGACTTCGCGAGTTCGGTCTTGCCGACTCCGGTCGGTCCGAGGAACACGAACGAGCCGACGGGCCGTTGGGCGCTCTTCAGGCCGGCGCGGGAGCGGCGAATCGCGCGAGAGAGCGCGGAGATCGCGGCTTGCTGACCGACGACGCGCTCGTGGAGGTAGTCCTCCATCCGCAGCAGGCGCTCCATCTCCTCTTCCGCGACCCTCGTGATGGGGATCCCGGTCCACTTGGAAATGACTTCTTCCACGTCGTGCCGGTCGACATCGAGGACTGTCGCCTCTTCTCGATCGGCCTCTCCGCGCAGCTTCTCGGCGCGCTCGCGCTGCACGACCTCTTTGTCGTGCCAGGTCACGGCCTCGTCGAAGTCCTTGCGGGCCAACGCGGCCTTCATGCCGTCGACGGCGCGCTGGATCTCTTTTTCGACTTCTCGCAGCGCCCGATACGACGTGCGCTTGCGCAACTTGACCCAAGCTCCCGCCTCGTCGATCACGTCGATCGCCTTGTCGGGAAGGAACCGGTCCGTGATGTAACGATTGGCCTGGAACACGGCCGCGCGAATCGCTTCGTCGTGGTACTGGACGCCGTGGAAGCGCTCGTAGCGCTCCTTGATCCCCATGAGAACGGCGATCGTCTCGTCCTCGGTGGGCGGATGGATCTTGATCGGCTGGAAGCGGCGTACGAGCGCGCGATCGCGCTCGATGTGCTTGTGGTAGTCGCGCGGGGTCGTCGCGCCGATGCACTGCACCTCGCCGCGGGAAAGCGCGGGTTTGAGGATGTTCGCGGCATCGAGCGATCCCTCGGCCGAGCCGGCGCCGATGAGCGAGTGGATCTCGTCGATGAAGAGGATGACGTCCTTCGCGGCCGCGAGTTCCTGAATGATGCCTTTGAGCCGCTCTTCGAATTGGCCGCGGTACTTCGTGCCGGCGACGACGAGCGAGAGATCCAGCGCGAGAACGCGCCGGTTGGTGAGCGCTTGGGGCACGTCCCCATCGACGATGCGCCCTGCGAGCCCTTCGACGATGGCGGTCTTGCCGACGCCGGGCTCGCCGAGCAGCACCGGGTTGTTCTTGCGGCGGCGCGAGAGCACCTGGACGACGCGCTCGAGTTCGATCTCGCGGCCAATCAACGGATCGAAGCCGCCCTCGCGCGCGATCTTCGTCATGTCGCGCGAGAACTCGTCGAGGAAGGGCGTCTCCTTTTTCTTGCCCTTCTCGTCGGTTCCGGGTTTGCCACCCGCGGCGACGGCCCGTCGCTTCGCGAGATTGATGATGTCCTCGCGAACGGTGTAGAGCCGCATCCCGCGCTCGGCGATCATGCGCCCGGCGGGCGCGTCGTCGACGCGAATCAATCCCAAGAGCAGGTGCTCGACGTCCACCGTCGGCGACATCAAACCGCGCGATTCTTCTTGGGCGCACTCCAGGACGCGCTTCGCTTCCTCGCTGAACGGAATGTCCACGCCTCGCGAACCGCCGTGGTGGCTCCCTTGGCGGCTCTCGAGTTCGGTGCGCAGCAGGTCCACCGAGATGTTGCTGCGGTGGAAGAGTTCCCTCACGAGAGGGTCGTCCTCGCGAAGCAACCCGATGAGGACGTGCTCGGTACCGATGACGGGCGCACCACGTTGGGTGGCCTCGTATCGGGCGAGGAAGAGAACTCGCTTCGCCTTCTCCGTGAACTGCTCGATCATCGGCTCACCGTTGGCGCGTGCGCGCTGGCGTCACGCGGCGACTGGACGCTCGTCCCTCGATCAGGGCGAACTCGTGGCGACGAGGCGCCCGCTGTCCATGAGCAGGATACGACGACACCGCGAAGCGAGCCTCTCCGAGTGTGAAGCGACGACCAGAGCGAACCCTGTTTCGTCTTGCACTTCGAAGAGCATGTCGAGAATCTTGGCACCCGTCGCGGGATCGAGATTACCCGTTGGTTCGTCCGCAAGGACGGCTCGAGGCCGCCGCACGAGCGCGCGGGCGATCGCCACGCGCTGCTGCTCGCCGCCTGAAAGCTCGTCGGGGTAATGATCCCAGCGCTGGCCAAGTCCCACTCGTTCAAGAAGTTCACGCGCAGCTCCCAGAGCTTCCGATCGCGGCGTCCCCGCGACCAGCCCAGCGAGCGCAACGTTCTCGAGCGCCGTCAGCTCGGCGAGCAGGCCGTGGAATTGAAAGATGAATCCCACGGCGTCGCGACGCCACCGCGAACGCGCATCGGGGCTATCCGGAATCGGCGCCCCCCCGTGCAGGATCTCGCCGGCGTCCGGGCGGTCGAGTCCGCCCAAAAGATTGAGCAGCGTGGTCTTACCGATGCCCGACTGTCCCATGATCGCCACGCTCTCGCCGACGCCGACCTCGAGATCGAGACCGCGGAGAATGGGGATCTCCTCGACTCCTCCCGGCTTGCGCTTGCGGTAGCTCTTGAAGACACCGCGCGCCTGGACGGCCACACTCACCGGGGGGCGGTCAGTCACGGCGCAGCGCCTCCACGGGATCGAGACTGGCAGCCTTCCAGGCCGGATAGATGGTCGCGATGAGCGATACCGAGAGCGCCGCGACGACGATCAGCAGCAGGTCGCCCGGGAGCACCGTGAACGGAAGGTGCGGCAGGAAGTAGATCTCGGGATCGAGGCGAATCAACTGGAATCGATCGAGCACCACCGCGAGCGAGACGCCGATCATGACGCCGAGCACGGTGCCGACGACGCCCATCGCCAAGCCCTGGAAGACGAAGATGCGCAGCACCCCCGCACGGCTGGCGCCGAGCGCGATGAGCACCCCGATCTCTCGCACCTTCTGCGTGACCGTCAGCACGAGCGTGCTGACGACCCCGAGCGCGGCGACGAGCACGATCAGGCCGACCGCGAACGACATCATCAGCTTTTCGATCTTGAGCGCGGAGAGAAGCGACTGGTTGTACTCGAGCACCGAACGCACCTGGAAGCGCTCGCCCAAGACATCCTCGAGCGCGGCCTTGCGATCATCGATCGCGCGCACGTCGTCGACGCGCGCCTGGAGCCGGTGCGCGCCATCCGCGCCGAACGTCGTCAATCCATGCTCGAACGCGATGAACGACCACGACTCGTCGTACTCCTGGTAGCCGGTCTCGAAGGTGCCGACGATCTCGAACGCGGGCTGTTGGATCGACGGCCCCCAGGGCGTGAGCCTCGGGCGGGGCACCATCAGTCGCACCGTGTCTCCGGGCAACGCCCCAAGGCGCCGCGCGAGGACCTCACCGATCACGATGCCCGGACGGCCACTGGCGGTCGACGCCGCGAGATCGGCGAGGCTCCCTATGACCATCTCGCTCTCGATCGCCGTGACCCGCCCCGCGCGCTTGGGATCGACTCCCGTGACGAGCGTCCACTGCGCGACGCCCGTGGGGCCGATGATCCCGCCGAATCCCTGCACCGTGGCTTCGGCGGCGGCGACTCCGTCGACCGCTTCCATGGCGTCGAGCTGGCTCTCGTAGTCGGGGATCGTCGTCGAACCGTCGGCGGGAAAGACCACGATGTGTGCGTTCGAGCCGAGAATGCGACCGACGAAGTCCTCCTGGAACCCCGTCATCAGCGCGAGGACGACGACGAGCGACGCGACTCCGACCGTGAAACCGAGAGCCGAGACGAGACTGATGACGGAGAGAAATCCCTGGCGCCTCGCCCTGACGAAGCGCCGCGCGAGGAAACGCGCGAATCGCGCTTCCGCAGCGCGGGACCGCTCCTTCGGCTCTGTGCTCACGTGTGCGACGAGTTCTCCTGGGCCGCTTCGGCCCGTGACTCACTCCAAGCGGCGCGCGCTCCACTGCCCGCGAGGCAGCCCTCCCTGCACGAGTTCGAAGCTCTGCCATGTCCCGCGAATGCTCTGCCCGTCGGATTCGAGGATTCCCTCGATCTCGGCATCGCGGCCACGCTTCGAATCGATGCGCTGCAAGAAGAGTTTGCCGCCGACGAACGTCCCCTGCAGGCTGCCGTCGCCGTGGGTACCGAGCTTGTACTGGCCATTGACGAGTGTCCCGGACTGGTCCAGGTAGAAGGTCCCCGAGATGCCGGCGGGCATCCATGTCACTTCCCAGACACCCGTGAGCAGCTCGCGCTCCTGGGGCAGCCTCGAGCGCAGATCGGCGATGCGCGTCGCGAGCGCGTCTCGCTCCGCAACCAGGATCTGCAGCTCGAAAAGGCGCCGCTTCGCCAGCGCATCGTCCGACAGGTAACGAAGGCGCGCCGTTTCCTCGGCGGCGAGGAGCTCGTCGAGCCGGGCGGAAGTCAGCTCTCGTGGCCTCACCGCCGCGCGATCGACCTCGAACGAGGCCCGAGCGAGTTGGTCGAGCGAGTCCTTGCGGGCCTGCGCCGCACGCCGGTAGGAGCGCGCCAGTTCGAGGGCCATCGATCCGATCATGCGAGAGCGCTCGGTCAAGCCCGCGAGTGCCGCGGCGACGCGCTCGGCTTCCATCGGATTGACAAGACCAGGGTAGATGTCCTCGGCCGACTCTTCTGTACCGGCACCGCCCGGAGCGCTTTCCTCCGCGAGCGGATCTTCGTCGCCGGAACTCTGGGCCCACGCGATCCCGCCGCCCTGCGCCAGACCCGACGCCGCCAGGACAGCGGCCGCGAGTGCGATCGACAGGCCTCGAAGGGTCACATGCAGGGCGAAGGGCCTCGTCACTCGTCGCATCGTCAGGGGCCTCCCCAAGCGGAGTGAGGAGTCGCGCGGAACGCGCTCCGGTCGCCGCCACTCAGCGCGGAGGGATCGTAGCGTCCCGGGAGAGACGGTCGCAAGAGAATGCTGGAGCCGCGCTTCACTCGTCCCCGTTCCAAGGCTCGACGCGCACCTCGGCGTCGTCTTCTTCGACCAACTCCGGTGCGGGCGCCGAGAGACCGAAGACCCGCTCGATCGCCGGGCTCAGTAGATAGCCCACGAGAAGCGCCGGGATGACCCACTCATGGGCGGCCAGCAGGCCGGCGAGAATGGCCGCCCAGAGCGCGAGGACGCGATAGGCGCGACGTCCGAAACGGACATCCTTGAACGTGCGGAAGCGGATCGGGCTGATCATCAAGAGCGCAATGACGACCATCACGCCGGCCTGGATCGCCGCGAAGGTTGGCGGGAATGGCTCGCCGTCGAGATAGAGCACGGGACTGACGATCGTCCACGCGGCCGCCGGTATCGGCAGGCCGATGAAGTAGCGCGGATCCCGCGGCGGCGAGGCGTTGAACCGCGCCAGGCGGATCACGCCGCACGCGGCGAAGAGAAAACACGCGGCCCATCCCGCTCGGCCGAGAGTCTCGACACCCATGTGATAGGCGAGCATCGACGGCGCGACGCCGAAGGAGATGGCGTCCGCCAGCGAATCGAGGTGACTGCCGAGATCGCTCGTGGTTTGCGTGAAGCGGGCCACGCGGCCATCGAGCCCGTCGAGAACCCCTGCGACCAGGATCATCAGCAGCGCCGTCTCGAACTTACCTTGCGCCGCGAAGAGGATCGAAGCGTAACCGGCGAGCATGTTGCCGACGGTGAGCGCCCCGGGAACGAACCCCGCAGCGCCGCGCAGGCGATCTCCCAGCCGCAGCGGCTTCTCTGGGCGCTCCGGGAGCGCCTTCACGGACGCACTCCGTCGCCCGACCGCCAGCGCGCGATCACGCTGGATGCACCACGCACCCGGTCGCCCGGCGCAACGGCGGGATCGGCGTTCGGAGGCAGGAGCAGGTCCGTACACGATCCGAAGCGGATCAAGCCGAAGCGCTCGCCTTTCTGCGCGGCATCGCCGGGGCTCAAGCGGCAGATGATGCGCCGCGCGATCAGCCCCGCGATCTGGACGACTTCGATGCGGCCGCGCGCCGTCTCGATCGCGACATGATTGCGCTCGTTCACGAGATGAACGTCTTCGCGGAACGCAGCGCGGAAGAGCCCTTCCCGATAGTCGACCGTGGTCACGCGGCCGGCGTAGGGCACCCGGTTGACGTGCACGTCGAAGACCGAGAGGAAGATCGACACGCGGACGCCGCTCTCGGTACGAGAAACCACCGTCACCTTGCCGTCCGCGGGCGAGACGATGCTCTCCGCATCGGCGGGAACGGGACGCTCGGGATCGCGAAAGAAGTAC
>CAZPJJ010000016.1:23771-24256 GCA_964586535.1 uncultured Acidobacteriota bacterium
CCCGCCGCAAACGTCGCGAGGACCACGATCGCCCAGAGGGGGGGCCAGACCTTCAAGGCCAGTGCGGCGCCGCCGAGCGCGATCGCCGCGGGCGTGAGGACGAACGGCCAACCTTCGGCGGCGAGCCCCAGCCGGCGCACGGGCCGCGCCTCGGGAGCCGCCCAGGTTCGTTCCTGCGTCATGGCCACCTCTCTTCCGCGTCGAGATCGCAGGCGGTCATCCTGAACCAGAACGGCTCAGCGTCCAAGTGTCGCCGACATCACCAGCGCGTCCTCGCCGTCACGGTAATAGCGCCGCCGCTGTCCGAGCGCGACGAACCCCTCACTGGCGTAAAGTGCGATGGCCGGGGCGTTTCCGACCCGCACCTCGAGATCGACACGGTCGTAGCCGAGCGCACGGGCGCGGGAAAGGACGTCGCGGACCATCGCTCGGCCGATTCCCTCGCCGCGATGAACGGGATCGGTAGCGACAACCAGGACGCTCAG
>CAZPJJ010000017.1:0-23942 GCA_964586535.1 uncultured Acidobacteriota bacterium
GGGACCAAGAACGCCGCGGGGACGATCCGCGTCCCCGAACACGTCCACATCGATCCGCTCTTCCTGCTGACGCTCGACGACGTCGCCTTGCGAGGTGGCTTGGCGGAGGCGCTCAAGAGCGGGCTCGTCGGGGACGCCGAGCTCGCAAACGCGCTCGCGGCGAAGGCCTCGGCGCTGCGATCGCGAGCGCTTCCCGCGCTCGAGGACGTTGTCGCCCGCGCCGTCGCCGTGAAAATGAGCGTCGTCGCGCAGGACCTCCACGAGAGCGGAGTGCGACGGGTCTTGAATCTCGGCCACACGCTCGGGCACGCGCTGGAGGCCCTCGCCGCGCGGCGCGGGCGGACGCTTCCGCACGGCGATGCCGTTGCGATCGGCATGGTGTTCGCGGCGCGTCTCGCGCGGCGCGAGGGCGTGCTCGTCGAGAGGGATCTGCCGGAGCGCATTCACGCGGCCGTCGCAGCACTCGGGCTTCCCGTTTGCGCGGATTTCCTCGAGCGTTCGGACGTTCCCGAGTTGCTCGAGGAGATGGGGCGCGACAAGAAGCGCGCCGGTGGCACCAGCTTCTGGGTCCTTCCCGTTCGCGTCGGCGAGGTCGTCTGCCGCGGCGTGGACACGGTCGCGGTCGCGAAAGAACTGGAGGAATTTCTCGCGTGATCCAGATCCTCCTGCTCCACGGCCCCAATCTCAACATGCTCGGCCGGCGTGATCCCGCACTCTACGGACACGAGACACTCGCGATGCTCGTGTCGCGCGTCCAGGCGTGGGCGCACGCGATGGGCGCCGAGCTGAGCGCGTACCAATCGAATCACGAGGGCGCGCTCATCGACGAGATCCAGCGCTCGCGGGACGTGGTCGATGGAGCGCTCGTCAACTTGGGCGCGTTCACGCACACCAGCTATGCCCTTCACGACGCGCTGATCGACTTCGCCAAGCCGGTCGTCGAGGTCCATCTCTCGAAGATCTCCGAACGCGAGAGTTGGCGGCGGACGAGCGTCGTTCGTCCGGCGTGCGTCGGGCACGTCGAGGGCAAAGGGGCCGCCGGCTACGAAGAAGCTCTGCGCGTGCTCGTGGACGCGATTCGCCGCCCACGCTGACGGGCGGGCCCCGCACCGCGTCCTTCCCGCCGATCCAGGTGGACTTTGCGCGGTGATCGTCGTACATGGACAGTGCGATCAGCGTGTCGTACGCCACGACGGAGTTGCCGCGAGCGACCCGCCCGACGTCGTGAAATCCGCGCTGGCCCCGATCGTTCGTGAAGCCGTGGCCTCGATGCCCGCGGCCGCCCTGCGGGCCGATCCGGCGTTTCCGGCCGAGGCTTCGCGAAGAATCCGGGCGAGGGAGGCAGCGATGTCGGCGCAACGTGCGCTCGCCACTTTGCGGCGGGCAACTCGGGACTGGGTGGGCGACGACCTCTGCGAACTCGAGGCTCCCGACGACCGCACGATCCTGCTCTGGGCCTATGGGAGCACCTTCGTCGAAGCGGAGGCCGAGCACGACGGCGGGTACCGCGCGTGCGCGTGGCTCGTGTTCGGCACTTCAGACCGCCAGGGCGCGCTGGCTCTCGCGGCATCGCTCGGGCGGGGTTTGCCCTTCGGGCGCCTCGTCGTCGACGAGGACGGCGACGTCTCGCTCCGGCACCGCTGCGGTCCGGAGGCCAGCGCCGAGCTGCTCGAGGCCGAGCTTCGCGAGCTCTGCCGTCAAGCCGATCGCCTCGACGACTTGCTCTGCGTTCGTCTGGGAGGTCAGCGCTCGATCGATCGGTTGGCGAACCTCATGAACTCGATCCGCGAGCCCGCCGCCCAGGCTTGAAGCGGTCCACGAAATCTGCGTGCCGCCCCAGGAGGAGATCCGCCCCCCGAAAGAGAAAGGCGCCCGAGCCGGGGCCCGGGCGCTCTCGGGTGATGGACCGGCCGCGGCGCTCGATCAGCCGAGCGACGAGCGGTGCATCGGGACGAGCAACAGCGTCGACGGATCGAGCCCGACGTTCATGTCGCGGTCGATGATCTCGCCCCGGTCCTTGAGCACGTGGACGCCGACCTGATCGCCGCGCGAGTCGAGGCGGAACACCAGGTCGAGCTTGTCGGCGATCTGATCGATCGGAGGCGGTAGTTTGCCCGGGGCCGGCTTCGGATCGTCGCGGTGCGTGCGGCAGGACATCCAGACTTCGCACTGGGCGCGTTCGGCGATGGCTTTGACTCCGGCGAACTCGGACGGGCTGATCTCGCGGATATCCATGCGATCGATGATGAGTACGTCGGGGTTGAACGAAGCGTGCTCGACGAGCATGTCGATCACGGCTCCGAGGCGTTCGATGGAGAACGCGTCGCCGGAGAAGGAGTAAATGTGGCGGCGGCGCTCCATGTCGAGCTGGATCTGGGGCACGTTCTCGAGCCCATGTTCCGCGCGTATCAGCTCGTGGAAGATCTCGTCGTACCGCTCGCGGACGCGATCGACGGGGCGATCGCGCGACACGTGCAGGACGTGCTGGCCCGAGAGCAGCGAGTCGATGCCGATACCGACGAGGAACGCGGTCTTGCCCACGCCGGCGCGGGACATGACGACCACCATGTGCCCGGGGCCGGGACCAGGATGTCCGTTGCGCGCGAGAAGGGTGCGCGAGGAACGACGCAGGCGACGCATCGTGTCGGTCATCAGGCTTCCTCCATGGCGGTCTTGCCGCGGAACTCGGTCAGCAGTTTCTCCGAGACCTCTCGGGGAGCGGGAGCATAGCGCGCGAACTCCATCGTGTACTCGGCCTTACCTTGCGTGGCCGAGCGGAGGTCCGTCGAATAGCCGAACATCTCGGAGAGCGGGACTTCCGCGTCGACGCGCGCGAAACCCTCTTCCTCGGTGGAGCCGAGAACGGTCCCGCGCCGCGCCATGAGGGACTTGTAGATCTGTCCCTGGAACTCGGAAGGGCCTTCGACGGCGACGCGCATCAGCGGCTCGAGGATCTGCGGGGCGGCCTTCTTGTAGGCTTCGCGGAAGGCCATCAGCGCGGCCGTCTGGAACGCCATGTCGGACGAGTCGACGGCGTGATACTGGCCGTCGTTGATGACGGCGCGGATGCCCGTGATCGGGAATCCGATCAGCGTGCCCTTCTCGATCGCGCGCCGGAATCCCTTGTCGCAGGAGGGAATGAACTCGTTGGGGATGACGCCGCCCTTGATGTCGTCGACGAACTCGTAGTGGCGGTCGTCGAGCGGCTCGAGGAAGCCCGCGACGCGCGCGTACTGACCGGATCCTCCGGTCTGCTTCTTGTGCGTGTAATTGAACTCGCCGCGGCGCGAGATCGCCTCGCGGTAGGCGACCTGCGGGATGCCGGTTTCGACTTCGGCTTGGTACTCGCGGCGCATGCGCTCGACGTAGACCTCGAGGTGCAACTCGCCCATGCCCGAGATGATCGTCTCCTGCGATTCTTCGTCGACGTGGACGCGGAAGGTCGGGTCTTCCTTCGTGAAGCGCTGCAGGGCCTTCGACATGCGGTCCTGCGACTTCGAATCCTTGGGGAGGATCTTCAGCGAGATCACCGGATCCGGCACGTGGATCGAGGTCATCGCGATACGCGCGCCCTCGCCGTGGAAGGTGTCGCCCGTATTGCAGTCGACGCCGAAGAGGCCGACGATGTCGCCCGCTGCCGACTGCTCGATGTCTTCCATTTCGTTGGCGTGCATGCGGACGAGCCTGCCGATCTTGATCTTGCGGCCGGTACGCGCGTTGTAGACGGTCTCGCCCTTTTTCAGCACGCCCTGGTAGACGCGTACGTAGGTGAGCTGCCCGAAACGGCCGTCGTCGAGTTTGAACGCGAGTGCCACCGGCTGGCGCGCCGGATCGGACTGCAGCTCGATGGGAGTCTCGCCTTTGTCGAGATCGAGCGCTTCGATCGGGACGTCCTTCGGTGAGGGCAAGTAGCGTGCGACTGCGTCGAGCAGCGGTTGCACGCCCTTGTTCTTGTACGCCGAGCCGATGAAGACCGGCGTCAGGGCGAGGGAGAGGACTCCCTTTCGCACGGCGCGGTGGATCATCTCTTCGGTCGCGCGGTCCTCGAGCACTGCTTCCATCAGTTCGTCGTCGAACATGCTCAACGCGTCGAGCATCTCGGCGCGGTAGGTCTCCGCCTCGTCGCGCATGTTGGCGGGAATCTCGCTCTCGACGACCTTCTCGCCGTTGGCGCCCTCGAAACGCAGGGCCTTCATGGTCACCAAGTCGACGACGCCCTCGAAGTTGACTTCGAGGCCGATCGGCAACTGCATGAGCACGGCGTTGTGCTTGAGCTTCTCGCGCAGGCCTTCGGTGACGCGACCGGGGTTGGCGCCCGAGCGGTCGCACTTGTTGACGAAGGCGAGGCGGGGAACCTTGTAGCGCCGCATCTGGCGATCGACCGTGATCGACTGCGACTGCACGCCCGCGACGGCACAGAGCACCAGCACCGCACCGTCGAGCACGCGGAGAGAGCGTTCGACTTCGATCGTGAAGTCGACGTGTCCGGGCGTGTCGATGATGTTGATGTGGTGGTCGTTCCAGCTCACATAAGTGGACGCGGACGTGATGGTGATTCCGCGCTCACGTTCGAGCTCCATGTGGTCCATCGTGGCGCCGACGCCGTCCTTGCCCTTCACGTCGTGAATGGCGTGGATCTTTGCCGTGTAGAAGAGGATGCGCTCGGTGAGCGTCGTCTTCCCGGAGTCGATGTGCGCCGAGATGCCGATGTTTCGGATCCGGTCGATGTCGATGTTCATGAAAGGTCCGTCCGTGGGGCGCGGCCACCCGAGCCGGGCCCGAAGTTCCTTCGCCTGCGGTCCCGGGGGCGGGGGACCAAGCCGATCGACGCAACGGGGTGCGCGCAAACCGTTCGGACGCGCGGCTCATACATGGGGCCGCGCTCCGGATCGTCAGCAGTCTGCTCGCCTGGGAAATGCCCCGGATCGAGGGGGTTGAGACCGCCCACACTCCGCCCCTTCGAGCAGAGCGACCGCAGGAGTATAGAGCGAAGCTCTTGGAAGTCCAGAATTTCACGAGCCCGCAGGGGGGCTTGTCACCCTGCCGTCACCCCTGGCTGGCGGTCTCGGGAAAGACCGTCGGGGGGGCGTCGGAGTCGCCGCCGGCCTCGGGTGGCAGGCTGATACGCCAGCGGACCACGACGGGGTCCGCGCCGGATTCAGTGAGGGCCTCGGCGGGCAGCAGGGCGCTCATGCAGAGCGCGCGGGATGTCGGGCACGAGATCGAGATGACGTCGTCGTCGTCGCCTCGAAGGAGGATCGGTCCCACGCGAAAACGGCCGCGGTCGTCCGCTTCCGCCGAAACCTGGTGCCCGTCCCGATTGATGACCTGGACCGTCGCACCGAGGATCTGATCCCCGGGCCGGGCGAGGGCGGCTTCGTCGCCGACCGGTTCGACTTGGTAGGTCTCCCCGCGCACGACCACCCCTTCGATGACCACCTCGACGGTCGGGCGGGGAGGTGCCGACGACGCGCGATAGCCGGCGACGAGTGCGAAGGGAACGCTGAGCAGACTGAGCACAAGGAGGACGCGTATCGTCAGGGCGGCCATTCCTGCCTCGCCGACGTTCTAGCGGATCCGTCCGAAATGGTGAACGTCAGCCGCCATACTCCCACGGGGATTCGGCCACGGTCAAAGGCTGGATGCTCTCTCCGCGGTGCACGTCCAGCACCTCGAGCACGACGAGGTCGTGGTCGCCGCCACTTTCGATGAAGTGCCGCTGGCGGCAGCAGACGTAGTTCGAGAGCGCATGCAGGACGGGCGCTCCGTGCGGCCCCCACACGAAGGGTTCGCCGTTGAGGCAATCCCCGAGGACGGTGGTCGTCACGAAGAACCGGCGCGCGATCTCTTCGTGGCCGCGTCCGAGCACGTGGAGCGTGGCAGCGCCTCCGTCGCGAAGGCACTCGTAGACGTTGCTGCCGCGCCGCAGCGCCGCCATCAGCAGCGGCGGCTTGAACGAGCACTGGGAGACCCAGGAGACCGTCGCGGCGCCGATGCCGGTCTCGGACCGCGCCGTGAGGACGAAGAGCCCGTTGTGGATCAGCCGCAGGATGTGCTTGCGAGCGCTGTCGTCCATGGATGCCTTCAAGCGATCCGCGCAGCGACCAGCCGGCCGATCCGCGCGACGGAGCGCAAGTCGTCGAGTTCGAGCGTTTCGACGTCGAGACTGACGGAGAAACGCTGCTCGATGTGGAAGAGCATGTCGACGAACGTGAGCGAGTCCATCACTCCCGATTCGATCAGATCCCAGTCGGCGTGCGGAACTTCGACGGCGGCCTGCGTGCGGAGGATGGCGCGGATCTCTTCCTGGATGTCAGCGGGGTTCATGGTCGCTGCCCCCTTGCGCGAAAAGCTCGCGAAGTGCTTTGCGGTCGGTCTTGCCGTTGGCCGTGCGCGGGAGGCTCGCGAACATCTTCCATCGTGCCGGAATCATGTACGAAGGCACCAATTTGCCGAGCGCCCCGCGCAACGCCACGGCGTCGACGCCTGGCGACCTTGGCTCGAACGCACAGCAGATGGCGTGGCCTTCGAACCCCTCCGTGGGAATCGCGACGACGGCGGCGTCGGCGAGTTCGGGCAGTGAGTGCAGCGCCGTTTCGATCTCGCCGAGTTCGATGCGATAACCCCGGCTCTTGATCTGGGAATCCTTGCGGCCGAGGAAGTAGACGAGGCCGCTGGGATCGCGCCGCGCGAGGTCGCCCGTCCGGTAGACGCGCGCCGGGCCTCCGGGCGCGTCGATCGTGACGAACGCGCGAGCGGTGGTCTCCGGGTCTTCCCAATACCCCAGAGTGAGTCCCGCGCCGCCGATGACCAGCTCGCCGATGACTCCATCCGGCACGAGCCCCAGGGCGTCGTCGACGATTGCGAGCGACTCGCCTCCGCACGGCATTCCGATCGGGACGTCGTCCCTGTCCGAAGCGGGAATCTCCGCGAGCGTGAAGTAGCTCGAAGCGATCGTCGTCTCGGTGGGGCCGTAGAGGTTCGTGAACGTCACGTGTGGCAGGCGCGCCATCAGCGCCCGCAAGGGCGGCGTCGGAAAGACCTCGCCGCACCAGTGCAGACGGCGAAGCTCCGGAAAGTCGTCCTGGCGCACGGCGTCGAAGCGCAGCATGTAGCTGAGAATCGAGGGGACCGAGAACCAGTGCGTGAGCTTGCGTTCGCGAATGAAGGCCGCGAGTTTGGCCGGAATGAGATTCAACCCCGCCGGAACGAGATGCAGCTCGGCGCCGGCGGCGAAGGCGCCGTAGATGTCGTAGCTCGAGAGATCGAAGAAGAGCGGTGAGTGCCCGGAGACGCGGTCTCCAGGGCGGACATCGAGGTGCTCGTTCGCCCAGGCGACGAAATCGAGCACCGAGCCGTGCGGCACGACGACGCCTTTGGGAATTCCCGTCGACCCGGACGTGAAAAGGATGTGCGCCGGGTCGGCACGCCTCGCGGGCGAGAGGACGGGATCGGACGAGGCGGCGTCGACGTCGGTACCGCCGAATGCAACGGCGGACGCGGAAGCCTGCGGATCGTCGCTGAGGAAGCCGTCCCTGGTTTCGCTCGGGAACTCCGGCTCGGCCCGCAGCTTGCGAGCGCTCTCTTCGAGGCCCTTGGCGACGACGAGGATGCCCGGCCGGCAGCGCGCGAGGATCTTCACCGCGCGCGCGGGAGGGCTCGCGGGATCGAGCGGCACGTAGACGAGACCGGCCCGCATCGTCCCCAGCATGACCGCGATCGCTTCGATGGATTTGTGCGCCAGGAGGGCGACGCGATCGCCGCGCTGGGCCCCGGTCGCGGCGAGAACCCGCGCGACGCGATTCGCCAGCGCGTCCAGTTCGGCATAGCGGAGGCGGCGCTCGCCATCGACGATGGCGAGACGATCGCCATGATCGCGAGCCTGCGAGGCCACGAGAGCGTCGAGCGAGGCCGTCATCGTGCGGCTTTCTCCCGGGCGAGCTCGAAGACGCGCCCCGTCATCGCCAAATCCTCGGGATCCGTGGGAATGTCGAGGATGAACACCCGGAATCCGGCCCGGATGTACTTGGCCAGCTCGTCGCTCACGGTTTCATCGCTGCCCACGAGATAGGGACAGAAAGTGCTGTAGTTCTGGAAGGGCCAGAGCCAGTACGGACCGGGCGCCGCTTCGGCCTCGCGGCCCAGCTCCGCGAGCTGCCGGTGCCACTGCGAATCCGAGACCTTCATCGCCAGCTGCTGAGCGATCTGCCCGCGCCGGTCCTCGGGGAAGCGTTCGCGGGCGATCGCCCACGCGCGGTCTCCGTCGGGGTCGGCGATGATGCCGACTCGAACGCCGGCACCGGGCCCGGTGGCGGGTCCCGTCGTGGCGTAGTCGTCACCGGGTTTCGGGTACTCGACCGCGATCGCGCCCAGCTCACGCGCCGCCGCCTGGCCCGCCGGGGAAGAACCCGAGAGCAGGATGCCGGGCCGGAGGTGCTCGGGCAGCGCGGGTTTCATCGCGAGCCGGGAGATCGTGTAGTACCGGCCCTCGAGCGACACAGGTGCCGCGCTCCCGAGCAAGCGCAGGATGATCGACGTGTACTCGGTCAACCGCGCGTAGCGCTCGTCGTGGGGCGTCGGGTCGCCCAGTGCATCGAGGTCGTTCTTGAAGCCGCCGGCAACCATGTTGAGAAAGATCTTTCTGCCGTAGAGAAAACCGAAGGACGCGATCATCTTCGCGACGCTGTAGGGGTGCATGTAGACCGGTTGCGTCGCGACCAGCGGGCAGAGGCGTTCGGTGCTCTCGATGATCGTTTGCGACACGAGCCACGGATCGACGAGCCGATTGTCGGTGTAGACGAGGATCCCCGTGCACCCCGCCGCCTCGCTCCAGCGCGCGACGTCGCGCGTCAGGCCGAGAAACCTTTCGGCCGACACGTGGGCCGACTGGGGTGCGGTGGAGAAGATCTTCAGATCGAGCGAGGAGCCGGTGTCCGTCACGACATACCTCCAGCCCGCAAACGGTACCGTTCGCAGGGGAGGACAAAGAAACAGTGTTCCGGTGTTCGAGGCAAGTCCGAAACGCGGTCAGTTGCGGGTCAGGCGCCGGCTTCGCGGTGTGCTCCCGCGGGCCGCGGACGATTAAAAACCCGGGCGAGGGAACCCCCGACCAGCTCTCGCGCGTCGTCGAAGAGAGAGTAGAGAATCGGCACCACGAGAAGCGTCAAGAGCGTTGCCGTGGTCATGCCGCCGATGAGTGTCAAGGCGAAGCTCGTGTAGCTGAGTCCGATGCTGGTCGCGCCTGAAAGGGCAAGGGGCACCATGCCGCCGATCGTCGTGATGGCGGTCATCATGATCGGCCGGAAGCGCCGCTGCGTGGCCAATCGGATCGCGTCGGCGCGGGAGTGTCCCTCCTGGCGGAGGCGATTGACGTAGTCGATGAGCACGATGCCGTTGTTGACGACGACTCCGACGAGAAGGATCACTCCGATGGCGCCCAGGAAGTCGACGTCCATTCCAAGCGCGAGGTGCGTCCACGCGACTCCGATCCACGCAAGGGGAATCGTGAAGAGGATGGAGAGGGGCAACACGAAGCTCTCGAAGAGAAACGCCATCAGCAAATAGATGAACGCGATCGAAAGGAGGAGCGCGAACCTCAGGCCCGCGAGGTCGTCTTCGTCGCGGCGGGACTGCTCGTCCTCGCCGAAACGGATGCCCTCGGGAAGGTCGATCGACGCGAGCATGGCGCGCAATCGTTGACGCGTGCGCTCGGCGCCCTCCTTCTCGATGTCGAGCGTGATGGTCCGGGCGATCTGCTTGTTCGTGCGCACGATCATCACGGGAGAGTCGAGGATCGTGCGGCTCGTCAGCGCCGAGATGGGCAGGAAGGACCCGCTCCCGACGGGAACGAGGAAGGCCCCGAGCTGGTCGAGATTCTCGCGGTCCCGTTCTTCGAATCGCACCCGCACCGGAATCTCGCGCCCGCCCTCGCTGTACTTCGGCAGCGAAGCTCCGCGCAGCGCGTACGCGACCACTCCCGCGATGGCCTGGGGATTGGCGCCGAGCTGCTGCGCCCGATCGCGATCCACGACGAGGCCGATCTCGTTGGACGCGTCGTCCTGGCTGCGTTTGGCGCCGATCACGCCCGGCATCGTTTCGAGGACGTCGCGTACGTCGTCCGCGACGCGAGCGAGCTCGTCGGCGTCCTCTCCGACGAGCGTCGCGACAAAGACCGCCGGGCCCTTCTCTCCGGTCTCGCTCTCCTCGTCGGTGTAGAGTTCGATTCCCGGCCGCGCGGGCAGCGCTTGCTTGATCTCGGCGGTGATCTCCTTCGCGGTCAGATCGACCTTGCGCGGTGTGTCGAGGAAGGCCTCGACGCGACCGGCGGCGCGACGGTGGACCACGAACCAGCCACCGAGTCCCCATTCGTCCTTCCGGGACTCGATGATGCGTTCCGCCTCGCGGAACCATTCCTCGGTTTCGACCATCGAGTAGGAGGGAGGCATATCCGCATAGATGCGGATTGCGCTCTGCTCGCCCTCTTGCTGATTGACGAACTCGAGCGCCTCCTTCGGCGGTCCGGCCACCGTGAAGAGAAAGACGCCGACCGCGAGCAGCACGAGGTCGAAGCGGCGCGCGAGAAAGCGCGCGAGCAGGTGATCGTAGCCGGCGCCGAGCCGTCCGAGCGTGAACTCGTACGCAGCGCGAACGAGAGCGATGGTCCGGGCGTGGAAGCGGCCGATGACGCCCTGGTCGGGGCGCTCCTCGGGGGGTCTGGAAAGGCTGAGATAGACGCAGAGCGGGACGAAGACGAGCGCGACCGCGAGCGAAGCCAGGAGCGAGACGCAGATCGGTATCGCCATGCGCAAGAGGAAGAAGCGGATCGGGCCGTCGACGAGCGAGACGGGCAGGAAGACGACGACGGTCGTCAGCGTCGACATCGTGATCGCGAGCGCGATCTCGCTCGTGCCGCCGATTGTCGCGTCCCAGCGCGAGAGGCCCTCGCGGTAGAGCCGATTGATGTTCTCGGCGACGACGACGGAGTTGTCGACGAGCAATCCGACGCAGATCATCAGTCCGAGCAACGAGAGCAGGTTGAGCGTCTCGCCGGCGAAGAACATCGTGATGAGCGCGATGACGAGCGAGAGAGGGATCGCGAGCGCGACGACGAGCATCAACCGGAAGCGGCGCAGGAAGAAGAAGAGGACCGCCGCCGCGAGCATGCCTCCCTGCAGGCCGTTGCTGAGCACGGTCGAGAGCGACTCGTCGATCGCCTTTCCTTGATCGAAGATCTCGATCATCTCGAAGTCGGCGAGCCGGGGATCGGCCTTGATCCGCTCGAACTCCGCCTGCACGGTACGCGCGACCTCGCGCGTGTTGGCGTCACCGACCTTGAAGACGACGAGCGCGAAGGCGGGTTTGGAGTTGGCGCGGACTCGGTAGACCTTCTCGGCCTCTTCGTAGCGGATCGTGGCGATGTCGCGCAGCCTGACGTTGGGCGCGACGAGCCGCGACTGGAGTTCATCGACGGACCGGTACTCGGCGATCGATCTCAGGAGCAGTTTCCGCGAGCCGTCGCGGACGTTGCCGCTCGCGAGCGTGAAATTGTCCGAGGAGAGCGACTGCGCCAGTTGGTAGATGTTCAATCCCGCTGCGGAAGTTCGCTCGCGGTCGAGTTCGATGAGGATCTCTTTCTCTTCGAGCCCGTCGGTCGTGACGTTGGCGACGCCCTCGATCCGCTGCAGCGGGCGCACGATCGCGCGCTGGATCAGGTCGTAGGCATCCTGGCGTGTCGGGTCGATCGCGACTCCGTAGACCTGGACCGGAATGCCCGAGGTGTCCTCCTTGAAGACATAGACCTGGTCGGCGTCCTCGGGGAAGGAGCGCCGTGCGCGTTCGATGCGGTCGCGGACCTCGCGATAGGCGACGTCCATGTCGGTGCCGTGCTTGAACTCGAGATGGACCGAGGCCCGGCCTTGGAGCGAGTAGGAGCGCACCGACGCGATGCCCTTGACCGTCGCGAGCTCTTCCTCCAGGGGCAGGGCGAGCTTCTCGTGCACTTCCTTCGGCGGCGCGTCGCGCCAGGGTACGAAGACGCGCAGGAAGGGGCTCGTGAAACCGTTGGGAAAGAGCTCGATGGGGATGCTGCGGGCCGCGACGGCGCCGACGACGATCGTCGACAGAAAGAGGACGAGCACGGCGATGCGGCGGTGCAGCGAGAAGCGCGGAAGTCGCTCCTCGAGCGGAACGCGGGGCGTCACGGGAGCACCCGGTCCGCGTTGGCGCTCTCGAGGGACGCGGCGACTCGGCGCGCAGACCGGCCGAGGAACCACGCGACGATGTCGTCGGCGATGACGTAGACGGTCGGAATCACGAGCAGCGTGAGTGCCGTCGAGGCCAGGAGGCCGCTCACGACGGCGATGGCCATCGGAGCCCGCAGTTCGGCGCCGTCTCCGATACCGAGCGCGAGCGGCAGGAGACCGAGGACCGTCGTGCCGGTGGTCATGAGGATCGGCCGCAGGCGGACGGCTCCCGCCCTGACGATGGCATCGTTGCGCGCGAGGCCGCGCGCGCGAAGCTGATTGATGTAGTCGACGAGCACGATCGCGTTGTTCACGACGATGCCGGCCAGCATGATCATGCCGAGGAAGACGACGACCGAGAGCGGGATCGAGAGCGCCTGCAGTGTGATGACCGTGCCCACGAAGGCCAAGGGGATCGTCACCATGATGACGAGCGGCTGGACGAGCGACTCGAACTGGAAGGCCATTACGACGTAGACGAGAAAAACCGAGAGCCCGAGCGCGAGCCAGAGACTCGCCTGGGAGCGCTCCCACTCCTCGTTCTGGCCGCCGATCACGAAGCTCATGTCGTCTGGCCACGAGACGTCACGCCGCAGAGCCCGGTCGATCGCCGCGACCGCGCTTCCGAGCGTCGCTTCGCCCAGATTGGCTCGTACGAGCGCGACGCGCTGTCCGTCGATGCGGCGGACTTCCGCGGGGCCTTCGCCGAGTGTCACCTCGGCGATCGCCGAGAGCGGAATCGGCGTTTCCTGTCCGGGATTGACGATGAGGGCGCGGACATCCTGCACACGGGAGCGGTCCCGTTCACCGAGCCGCACGACGATCGGTACGCGCCGGTCGTGCAGGTTGAGCTGCGAGGCCTCGTTCCCTTGGACCTTGTCGCGGACCAGGCGCGCGACGGTCGCGATGTCGAGTTCGTAGCGCATGAGGCGTTCTCGGTCGTAGACGATCTGCACCTCGGGAGCGCCGCGGCGCTGCGTCGAATCCACGTCGGCGAGCTCGGGAAGCGCTGCCAGTGCGGACCGTACACGCTCGGCCATCACCCGGAGGCGCGCGAGATCGTCGCCATGGACCTCGACTTCGATCGGTGTGCGCTGGCTGAAGAGGACGGGACGAACGACGCGGGCCTCGACGTCCGGAAGCTGCATGAGGCGCGTCCGCATGCGATCGACGACGAGTGCCTCGGTGGTCTCGCCGCGATGAGAGTCCTTCAGGACGACCTTGAAGCGAGCCGTGTGTTCGCCCTCGTCGGAGCGCTGCGAGTTCTCGCTGTCGAAGCCGACCGTGACGATGAGTTTCTCGATGCCGGATTCTTCGAGCAGCGCGCGCTCCACGGGCGCGAGGAGGCGATCGGTCTCTTCGATCGGCGTTCCGACGGGGAGCGCGACCTCGACGGTGAACTCGCCTTGGTGGACTTCGGGGAGGAGTTCGGAGTCGAGCCGGCGCCCCGCTTCGAAGGCGAGCCAACCGACCGCCGCAACGACGAGGATGACCGCCACGCGATTGCTCAGCGAGAGTCGCAGCAGCGCGGGATAGGCCGCGGCGGCGCCGTCCAGCGCGCCCCTGACCAAGCGTGCGGGCAGGGCGGAGATGCGGAGCAGGAGGAGCGCGAGGGGCTTCAGGACGGCGCGCAGCGCGTAGAGGAGTGCCCCGACGATGAAAGTCAGCACTTTGCCGACGATCTCGATCACCGCACCGAGGAGGAGACGCACGACCCAGTAGAGCGGGAGAACGACGGACGCTCGCGCGCCTCGCGACGCGGAACTCCACGAGCGGCGGAAGGCTTCCCACGACCAGAGGCGCGTGAAGCGGATCGCCGGCAGCGGCGCATCGGCACCCGCGGCGAGGACTCCGGCCGCACCGCGCGAGGCGAGCATCGGAATGAAATAGAGCGCGACGACGGTCGAAACGAGGAGCGATGTGACGACGGCGAGTCCGAGATCGCCGAAGGCCTGTCCGGCGACGCCCTCGACGAAGACCATCGGCAGGAAGACCGCGACCGAAGTGAGGGTCGAGGCCCAAACGGCGCCGAAGACTTCGCGCGTACCGTGGACGGTCGCCGTGACGAGGTCCTCGCCCTCTTCGCGCCGCCTGTGAATCGCCTCGAGGACGACGATCGACGCGTCGACGAGCATGCCCACGCCCAGCGCGAGTCCGCCGAGGGACATGACGTTGAGCGAGACGCCCAGCATGTGCAGCGGCGCGAAGGTGACGAGCAGCGAGATCGGGATGCTGGCCGCGATGATGGCCGTCGGGCGTGCTTCGCCGAGGAAGAGAAAGAGCACGGCGATCGCGAGCAGGCCTCCGATGATCGCCGTGTTCCGCACCTCGGTAATGCTGCTCTCGATGAAGACCGAGCGATCCGCGACGACCTCGAGGCGCACGCCCTCGTCGCGCAGCAGGCGCGCCGCGAGGGAGATGTCGGCCCGCGAGCTCTGCGGTGGTCCGAAGCGCCGCTTCGGCGCTTCGAGATCCGGGAGCTTCGCCTCGCCGACGGCTTCCTTCACGGCCTTCGCGACGCCGACGATGTTCGCGTCGCCTTCCTTGTAGACCTCGATCTGGACGCTGCGTTGGCCGCCCATCCGCGTGTCGATCTCGCGGTCCTTCTGCGACCACGAGACCGCTCCGAGGTCGCGGACGCGCACTTCGCGTCCGCCGAAGCTGGTGACGACCGTGTCCGCGATCTGCTGCACGTCTTCGAACTCGTTGAGCGTGCGGACCATGTACTCGATGCGGCCCTCGGTGAGCGTCCCGCCAGCGACGTTGACGTTCTCCTCTTCGATGCGATCGATCACCTGCTGGATCGAGATCCCGCTGCGGAGCAGCTGCGCCTCGTCGAGATCTACGGCGATCTGCTCCTCGAGTCCGCCCTTGACGCGTACAGCGGCGACGCCCTTGATCGGTTCGAGCTGGCGCTTGACCTGCAACTCGGCAACGCGCCTGAGGCGGCGCAGGCCCTCTTCGCCCGCGAAGACCTCGCTGTCGCCGGCGAGGCTGAGCTCCATGATCGGATCGAGATTCGGGTCGAAGTGCAGGATGAGCGGGCGCGTCGCTTCCTCCGGCAGGAAGACCAGGTCGAGCTTCTCGAGCACGTCCTGCGTGGCCTCCCCAACGTCGGAATCCCAGCCGAACTCGAGCACGACGTCGGAGAGACCCGCGCGGGAGACGCTGCTGAGGCGCTTGAGTCCGCCGACGACGCCGACGGCCTCTTCGATCGGCCGGGTGATGTCGTTCTCGACCTCCTCGGGCGCCGCGCCTTCGTACTCGGTGCGGATCGTGAGGGTCGGGTACGACAACTCGGGCATGAGCTGCACCGCGAGCCGGTCGTAGGAGAGCGTTCCGAATACGACCATCGCCAGAAAGACGGAGAAGATCGCCACGGGCCGCGATGTCGCGAAGCTCGTCGCTCGCTCGGTCTCGATCACGAGGACGCTCCCGGAGTCTTCGCCGCCGTGGCGGTGGGTGCTGCGGGCGTCGTGCTCGGAATCTTGACGAGGGCGCCGTCCTTGAGGCCGGCCTGCCCCGCGATGACGACGCGCTCGCCCCTCGCGAGACCATCCGCTGGAACGACGTGGTCGCGATCGACGAGCGCCGGTTCGACGAGGACGCGGCGGGCTACGAGATCGTCGCCGACGCGGTACACGAAGGTGCGATCGGCGTCATAGACGAGGGCGCGCTTCGGGAGGAGGAGCGCTTCATCCTGCGTTGCGGTGATCAACTGCACGTCGACGAAGAGTCCGGGCCGTAGACCGGGCTGCGCCCCGACCGCCACCGTGACTTTGACGGTTCCGGACTTCGGATCCACGGTGGGCGCGACGCGGAGGACCCGCGCGTCGAAGGTGACTCCGCCGAGAGCCTGCGACTGAAGAAGCGCATCCTGACCCTCGCGAACGCGCGCCAGCTCCCGCTCGGGGACGTAGATCCGGGCTACGAGCGAATCGAAATCGACGATGTCCACGAGGTGCTGGCTGGGATTGACGAGCTGCCCGCGGTCGACCATGCGCGCGGTGACCGTTCCCGTGATCGGGGCACGAATCTCGGTGTAGGCGAGCGCGAGCTTCGCATCTGCGAGCACGATCCCGAGCCGCTCGATCTCGTAACTTCCGTTGTTGAACTCCTGGTCCGAGATGAGGTTCTCCGCGTGGAGCTTCTTCTGCCGCTCGAACTCGCGCTGTGCCTTTGCCAGCTCGGCTTCGGCTTTGAGGACGGCGTTGCGCGCCTCGTCGTCCTCGAGGCGAATGAGAATCTGACCTTCGCGAACGCGATCGCCTTCTTCGAAGCGGCGTTCCTCGACGAGGCCCGTGGTCTTGGCGTACACGGCGACGGCACGCTCCGCTTCGAGGTTGGTCGAAGCACGGAGCATCTCTTGGACAGGTCCCGTCTCGAGCGTCACGAGTTCGACGGGGATCGCCTCGGTAGCCGGGGCGTCGGCGGAGCCGTCCGCATCGTCGTCGCTCGTGCCGGTTGCGGCCGTGTCGCCGGCGCTCGAGGAGACTGTGCAGCCCGACGCCGCGATGGCGAGGGCGAGGACCAAGACGAGAAAGAAGAAAAGGGGAGCGCCGAGATGACTGCGGCGTCTTGTCGTCATGACCGACTCCGATGGGGGCCCAGGAGGCCCGGCTTTACCCGTCGAAAGTGCCGCGAGCACCGCCCGCAGCGTCCGCGCCCTTCTGCAAACGACGGCGGGAAGGGAAGCGTTTCGTGAACTTCAACGACAATTTCCCCCCGAGCCTTAACGGTGTCGCAGATCTCGCGACCGCGCCTGTCCGAGCGGTCGATTCGTTTCGTCCGGCGGCCGCGAAAGGACGCGCCATCGGTCGGTTCGCGGGCCGGATGCAAGGCGCGGGGATGCGGCTACTTCTCGCGTGTCCCGAAGCGCCGCGCTTTACCCATCTACCGTCGGGGGGGAGAATCCAACCGCTCACGCCCAACAAGCGTGCGTCGCTCGCCGGCGCGCGGCGGTGGCGGCGTAAAGAGCGCGTCGCTCGCGCCGTTGGAATCGAGAGTAAAAAGAACGAAGGGTTACGGACGCGAGCAGGGAAGAGGGGACGAGATGACTGAGTTCGCGCGGCTCGAGACGCCGCTGGGGATCAGCGTGAAGGGTCTGGGCCATGTCTATCCGAACGGCACAAAGGCTCTCGACGGTATCGATTTAGAAATCCAGCCGGGTCTCTTCGGGCTTCTCGGCCCGAACGGAGCCGGAAAGAGTACCTTGATGCGAGTCCTCTGCACGCTCCTCGTGCCCACGAGCGGACGGGCGCTCGTCGCGGGCTACGACGTCGTGCGCGAGAGGCGCACCGTCCGCGGGTTTCTCGGCTATCTGCCCCAGGAGTTCGGCGGCTGGCGCCTTCACCGCGTCCGGGAGGTGCTCGACACGCTCGCGCGGCTCTCGGGAATTCGCGATCGGCAGGCCCGGCAGCGCCGCGTGGAAGAGGTTCTTGCCGAGGTCGGCCTCGACGACGTCGGCGATCGCAAGGTCAAGGCGCTCTCGGGTGGCATGGTGAGGCGCCTCGGGGTGGCCCAGGCGCTCGTTCACGACCCGCCCGTTCTCGTCGTCGACGAGCCCACGGTCGGTCTCGATCCTCAGGAGCGCATCCGCTTCCGCGATCTCATGGGGAAACTGTCGCGGTCGCGCGTGATCGTGCTCTCGACGCACATCGTCTCGGATCTCGGAACCGCCTGCCGCGATCTCGCGCTCATCGATGGCGGGCGTCTCGTCTTCCGCGGTGGTCCGGATGGCCTCGTGCGCCAGGCGAAAGGGCGGGTCTTCGATGCCGTGATTCCAGTCGATGGCGAATCGCGGCTCGGACCGGGCGTCGAACTCGTCTCACGCCGGCCCGAGGGCGTGGGGCTCCGCGTGCGCGGCGTCTCGTCGACGGGCGCGCTCCCTGCAGGAGCCGAAGCCGTCGCCGAGCCCACCCTCGAGGAGGCGTATCTGGCGTTCATGACAGCGCGCGGACGCTCGGTCGACGAGATCGCGGAGGCGAGCCGATGATCGACTTCCACACGCTCTGGACGGTCGCGCTCGCGGAAGTGCGCGTCTCGCGACGCTTGGTCCGCACCTGGATCTTCCTGGCGCTCGGCGGGCTCGTGATGTTCGCGACATACGCCTGGTACGCCTTCCTCCACTCGCAGTTCTCGTTTTTTTCCGCGTCGATCGCGTGGATCAACCCGCGTTTCTTCATGGGCGTGATGGGCTTCTGGCTCTGTCACGTTTTCTTGCTTGGCGCGGTCTTCCTCGCCTTCGAGGTGCGGGCCCGGGACACACGCGAGCGCCTCGCGGAGGTTCTCGACGCCAAGCCCATCAGCAATGTGGAACTGCTCGGCGGGCGCACTCTCGGACTTCTGCTGACGATCTGGCCGCCCGCGATCGTTCTCGGGCTCCTGCTCACGGGAGTAGCGTCGCTCGTCGGCGCGCCCATCGAACCATGGTCGATGCTCGTCTTCGTCGCGCTGATGACGCTGCCCGGCTTCGCGTTCTTCATACCCCTCACGATGTTCGTCACGTTGCTCGTTCGCGTGCGGATCGTCGCGGCGGTCCTCATGATCGTCCTCTTGGGGACGTCGATCACCTTGCTCTTCGTGATGCCGTTCTCCTGGGGGCAGGCCGTCGATCTCACGGGCAGCTTCGGACTCGACCTGCCTTCGGACCTCGCGCCGACCTTCGCACCGCTGCGCGCGATCGCCGAGCGCTTCCTGCTCGTGGTCGCCGGATTCGGCTTCCTCTTGCTCGCGGCCGCGATTCACCCCCGCCGCGACGAAGGGTCGCGGGGGCTGCGGATCGGACTCGGTGCCGGAGCCATCCTCGCCGCGTTGGTCGTCTTCGGCCTCGGCATTCTCGAGCGCCAGTCCGCGATCGACGAACGCCTCGTCTGGCGCGATGCCCACGCCGCGCGTGCCGACGATCCGCGGCCGGATCTCGAATCGATCGACGCCACCGTCACGATCGAGCCCGGTTCGACTCTCTCGTGGTCGGCCCGCGTCGAGGGAACGGCGCCCGCGGACGCTCCCCTCGACGAGATGCTCTTTACTCTCAATCCCGGATTGCAGCCCGCCGACGTCACGATCGATGGCGCGGGGGCGACGTTCACGCACTCCCACGGTCTTTTCGTCGTGAAGCCCGCGCGGCCGGTTCCGCCCGGTGGACGCTTCGTGCTCGCGATGAACGCCTCGGGCGTCTTCGACACGGAGTTCGGCTACGTCGACGCGGCGCTCGATCCCCTCCAAGGTTCGGTGCGCGAGTTCCAGAGCCTCTTCATCCTCGGCGACGAGCCGGCGGTGTTCACGAGCGACTTCGCCACGCTGCTTCCCGGAAGCGCGTGGCTCCTCCGCTCGGGCCCTTACGCGATGCCTCGGGGTGGGCGCGAGTCGGGCACCGATCTCTCTCGCGTCCGGCTCACGGTCGACGTGCCCGAGGGTTTCCTCGTCGCGGGTCCCGGCGCGCGAGAAGAGGCTTCCGGCGCACCGTCGGGCATGGCGCGCTTCGTCTTCGATGCCGGGGCGCCGATGCCGTCCCCCGCGCTCGTCGCCGGCCGCTATGAATCGCGGCGCGTCGATGTGGACGGCGTGATCTTCGAGATACTCGTCGATCCGGGGCACATGACCAATTTCGAGACGCTCGCGCCGGCGAAGGACGCGCTCGTGGCGAAAGTGCGCGAGAAACTCGATCGCGCGCGCTCGTTCGGCCTGGCGTATCCCTACGACGGTTTCACGGTCGTCGAGGTGCCCACGCGCCTGCGCGGATTCGGCGACGGCTGGCGGCTCGATACGACGCTCGCGCCACCGGCGATGGGGCTGATCCGCGAGTCGGGATTCCCGACAGCGCGCTTTGATCGCCGCTTCGCGGATCCTGAAGACTTCAAGGATGCCGAAGGAGGGCGCGAGGGCGAGATGGTCCGGCATCTCGAGCGCTTCTTCAGCTATGACTTCGGCGGCGGCAACATCCTCACCGCCGCGGCGCGAGGGCTGGCGAGCCATCAGGTCGTCGCGCGGGGTGCGGACGCCGCGACGCTCGACTTCCTCGTCGAGACGCTCGCGATGGATCTCGTGCTCGAGACGAAGTCGTTCTTCTCGGCTTACCTCTACGACCGCGACCTCAATCAGACCATCGGCGGAGCGATCTTCGGCACGGTGACTTCACAGGGAGAGCGCACGGTCACGGACGTGATCCTGGAGGCGAGCGCGGGCAAGCCCTCAGTGTGGGATGACGTCCTGGGCACGGCACTCGCGAAACTCGACCCGCGCGAGAATCCCAAGCGCACGCTCGGCGTGCTCAATCTCAAGGGTCGGGCGATGGCCCAGGCCATGCTCGAAACCTTCGGGCGCGAGACGACCGGTCACGCGCTGGCGGCTCTCGTCGAGAGTCACCGGGGGCAGGCGTTCACGCGGGCGGACCTGGCCGCCGCCTTCGCGGGGGCCGGAGCGGATCCGGGGACCTTCTTCGAGGACTGGCTCGACGAAACCGCGCTCGCGGGTTTCGAGGCGAGCGACGCGAGCGTGGTCCGCCTTCCCGACAGCGGCGATGGCGCGTCGCGTTATCAGACGCTGGTGAACGTGCACAATTCGGGAAGCGCACCCGGCTTCGCGCGCGTCCGAGTGCTCGCCGTCGACGAGGAGAACCGGCAGAGTTTCGCGTCGCCGCCGGCGCGTCTTTCTCCCGGCGAGTCGTCCGAATTCGGCGTGATCTCCGCGGTGCCCCCGACGGGTGTGCGCGTCGAGCCCTTCCTCGCGCTCAATCGCGGGCCCTTCGTGGTGCGCGTGCCGCCCATCGAGGAAACGATCCAGGACGGCGCGGAGCCCTTCGCGGGGTCGCGGCCTTCCGAGTGGCGGCCGCGGCAGGTGGCCGCGATCGCAGTCGATGATCTCGATCCAGAATTCGAGCCCGAAGCCGTCGAGAAGAAGGACTGGCTCACGTCCCTCCGCGGAGGGGGTAACGATCCCACGCAGAGCGTCGAGTCGGAGGAGCGCGACGGCGGTCTGCTCGTGCAGCCGCTCTTCGCGCCACCCGCGCTTCCCGAGTGGCGTCGCATCGCGCACCCGACCGCCTGGGGACGATACCGGCGCACGTTCGCGATCGCGCCGGCCGGTGACGGCAGCGTCCGCGCGGTCTTTCGCGGAACGATCGTGGAGAGCGGTTCGCATCGCCTCGAGATCCACCTTCCGTCGCTGCCCGACGTGAGCCCCGTCTACGCGGGACTCGATCCCGGCACGTGGGTGATCCGCGTCACGGACCGCACGGGCGACACCGTTCTGCGCTTCACGGCGAAGGGCGCGAATCAGGGCTGGAACGAGGTCGGCTTGGTCTCCCTCGCCGCCGGTGAAGTGACCATCGCCTACACGAATCAGCTCGAGAACGGCGGCAAGATCGTCATCGCCGATGCCGTCCGGCTCGTGCGGGCCACGCGCGCCCCGGGAGAGACTCCGTGAAGAACAGGTCGTTCGCACCGAGCCTGGCGATCGTGCTCGTTCTCTGCGCCGTGCTCGCCTGCGCGCCCCAGACGAGTACGGAAGAAGTCGACTTTCGCGTCCCCGTCTCCGCGCGCGAGGCCGGGACGGGCACTGTCGAGAACGCGATCGTCGCGACCGGGACGCTGCGCGCCTCCGAGATCGCGACGCTCTCGGTCGAGACGGAGGGCGTGCTCAGCTTGGCGCGCGGTCCCTCCGGAAGGCGTTACGGCGAGGGCGATCGCGTGCGCGCCGGCGACATCATCGCCGAGATCACAGGCGAGGAGGTGCGCGTCGCCGCACGTCTCGACGCCACGCGGCAGCGGCTCGCGGCGGCCGAGCGCGACCACGAATCGAAGAAGGCACTCTTCGCCGAGGGGCTGATCACGAGACTCGATCTCCTTCAGGCGCAGTCGGCGCTGGAGGATGCGCGTTCCGAGTACGATCGATCGGTACTGACGGAGACCCGCACGCGTCTCACGACGCCCATCACGGGCGTCATCGTCAAGCAGGCGCGCGATGCCCAGGGCCAACCGCTCGCCGATGGCCAGCGCGTCACGCCCGGACTGGTGGTCGCGGAGATCGCACCCGTCGACCGGCTCATCGCCGACGTCGACGTCGTCGGCGACGACGTTCTCGCGGTCGAACCTGGACTCCCGGTACGCGTCCGCCACCACGCGTTCGGCGATACGCTTGTCGATGGTCGCGTGCTCCGCATCGCTCCCACGCAAAACGCCGCGACGCGCGCCACTCGCATCGAATGCGAGGTCGCCAACGCGGACGGCCTGCTGCGCCCCGGGATGTTCGTCGAAGTCACCATCGTGGTCGAGACGCGCGCCGACGTGACGGTCGTGCCGCGCGAAGCGGTCACGGAGCGCGATGGCCGTACGGTCGTCTTCGTGGTCGAGGGCCAGAAGGCCTTTCTCAGGCCCGTCGTGCTCGGGCTCGGCGACGACCGGATCGTCGAGATCCGCGAAGGTCTCACCCTCGGCGAACGCGTCGTCGTCCGCGGTCTCGAGACGCTCACCGACGGGACGCGCGTCCAGGAATCGGGCGAGTGATGCTCGCACTGGCGCGTCTCGCGATTCGCCGTCCGGTGGCGGTCACGGTGCTCGCGGCCACGGTTGCGTTGCTCGGCTTCGCGGCTTGGGACGACCTTCCCGTCGACTTGCTTCCCGACATCGAGAGCCCGACCGTCGTCGTCTCGCTGCGCTCGGGGAGCCGCCCGCCGGTCGAGATGGAGCGGCTCTACGGCGAGCAGATCGAGCAGCGGCTCTTCGCGGTGCGCGGCATCCGCGACGTGACGCAGGTGGCGCGGACGGGGCGCCTCGTCGCGACCGTCACCTTCGGCTGGGATGCCGACATGGACCTCGCGCTCGTCGACGTGCAGAAGGCGCTGAGCGGTCTCTCGGGGGATCCCGAAGTCGACGAGGTGCTTATCCGACGCTTCGATCCGCGGCAGAGCCCCGTGCTCTCGATCGGCCTCTTTGCTCCCACGGGCACGCCCGATCTCGTCGAACTGCGTCGAGTGGCGAGGCGCCAGATCGCGCCCGGCCTCGAGCGCCTCGATGGTGTCGCCGAGGCGCGCATCCTCGGCGGACGCGAGCGCGAGGTTCGCGTCACGATCGACCGCTATCGCATGGAGGCCTATGGCCTGACGCTCGCCGACGTCGAATCCCGCATCCGTACCGCCAATCTCGACGTGGCGGCGGGGACGCTCGAGGAAGAAGGCCGCGTCTTCGTCGTCCGCGGCCTCTCGCGCTTCCGCACGCCCGAGGACGTCGCGCGCGCGGTGGTCGGATTTCGCGAGGGCACTCAGAGGACGCCGCTTCCCGTGCGCGTCGGCGACATCGCCGATGTCGGATACGCGGAGGCCGAGTTCTTCCATCTGGTGCGCGTCAACGGCCGCGAAGGCGTCGGTGTCTCGATCTACAAGGAAGCTGGCGCGAACACCGTCGATGTCGCCCGCGAGGTCCGCACCGCGCTCCTGGCGCTCGGCCGCGACCTGCCCGGCGTCGAGGCGCTCATCGCCAGCGACGAATCCGCCCTCGTCGAGGAGGCGATCGCGGGTGTCGAACGCGCGGCGCTCTTCGGGATCGTGCTCGCGCTCGGCGTCCTCGTGTTCTTCTTGCGCGCGGTGGGCCCCGTGCTCGTCGTCGGCATTGCCATCCCCGTCTCGCTGCTCGCGACGCTCTTCCTGCTGCTCCTGCGCGGCGAGTCGCTCAACGTGATGACCCTGGGCGGGCTCGCGCTCGG
>CAZPJJ010000018.1:0-23576 GCA_964586535.1 uncultured Acidobacteriota bacterium
CTTGTCGATCTTGAGCTTGTTGTTGCGAATCAAGTCGGCCGTGAACTCACAGATATGGACCATCTTGGTTGCGGCAGCGTTCTCGAATCGCGTCCCGGTCAGCGGAGAGACCGGGACTTGGAGGAAGTCCGCAGGACCATTCATCGTGTCCATGTACTGGTGAATGACGCGCCACATGTGGCCACATTCACCGCCGATGAGGTACTTCACGCCAAGTCGCTTCGCCTCGGCATACATCTTGTAGTTCAGGCGCTTGATCGTGTCGTGGGAGGTGAAGAGCCCGAAGTTGCCGCCCTCGGAGGCGTAGGCGGTCAACGTATAGTCGAGGCCGATGTGCTCGAAGAGCATCATGTAGCCCATGAAGGTATAGATACCGGGATCCGCGAAGTAGTCGGCGGACGGGATGACGAAGAGGACTTCCGCTCCCTTGCGCATGATCGAGGGATTGATGCGGACTCCGGTCGTGTCCTCGAGTTCGTCCATCAGGAACTCGATGTTGTCGCGGAACGTGTGCGGCTGGATTCCGAGGTGGTTCCCCGTGCGATGGCAGTTCGCGACCGGTTCCATCACCCAGTTGATGTTGAGTCCGATGAGATTGAGCAACTCGCGCGCGATCATCGTGATTTCGGCGGTGTCGATCCCGTAGGGGCAGAAGACCGAGCAGCGCCGGCACTCGGTGCACTGATAGAAGTAGTAGTACCACTCCTTCAGGACCTCCGGAGTGAGTTCGCGCGCGCCGGCGACCGCTCCGAGCAGCTTGCCGGCGAGCGTGAAGTCGCGGCGATAGATCGACCGGAGCAGCTCGGCGCGGAGGACGGGCATGTTCTTGGGATCGCCCGATCCGATATAGAAGTGGCACTTGTCGGCGCAGGCGCCGCAGCGTACGCACGTATCCAGGAAGACCTTCAGTGAACGATACTTCGCGAGCCGTTCCTTCAGCCCCTCGTAGATGATCTCTTTCCAGTTCTCGGGCAGCTTCCAATCTTCGTCCGTTGGCGACCACTCGCGAGGATTGTTGAATCCGAGGTACTGGAGATTCTTCGCCGCTGCGGGATAGGACCACGTGCCGCGACGCTTTTCGAAATCGATCTTCGGATCGAGCCAGTCGTTGGCGGGCGGCTTGAAATCGAAGCTCAGTAGTTCGGCGGGTTTCTTCTCTGACATCGCGTCACTCCCGTTCCAGCGGGTAGCCCGAGGCCTTCAACTTGTCGTGGAACTCCTCTTCCCACTCTTCGTAGGTGTGAGGCTTGATCACGTCGTTGGACGGATTCCACGGATTTATGTGGCGCTTGGCGCGGTTGTTGTTGGCGAGGTTGCGGGTCGGGCTCAGGAAGACGCCGCCCATGTGCATGAGCTTGCTGAACGGGAAGTACGCGAAGAGCAAGCTGACGAAGAACACGTGCAGGTAGAAGGGCGCCCCGATGTTCGCCGGAACGACCGGCTGGAACGTGACGAGGCCCATCGCGAGTTCCTTCGCGGCGGTGATGTCGGCGCGGGGGATGTAGCGCATCGAGATGCCCGTCAGCGCGACGCCGAGCACGAGGAAGAGCGCGAAGTAGTCGGCCGGTAGCGAGAGGTAGCGCAGGCCGGGCTCGAAGAGGCGGCGCGCCAGCAGGAAACCGGCGGCGAGCACGATGATCGCGTCCGTCATGAAGATGGCGGGAATTGCGAGTTGGAAGAACCCGTCGACGCGCTCGAGGGCGGTGACGAAGAACGGCGTCGGCTCGAGGAAGAAGCGCAGGTGGCGCAGGAAGATCACGAGGAACGAGACGTGGAAGGCGAGGCCGGCCGCCCAGAGCAGCTTGTCGGAGACGTACGCGACGCGCTGTTCGTCGCGGACGAGCGAGACGCGGGTATTCCGGAAGAGCGAGCGGAAGAAGAACACCTCGAGCGCCATGCGCCCGATCACTTCCCATCCTGTGTAGGGGCTCTCCAGCGGATCGCGCTTGATCCACGGAAGAGATTTGGCTTGGCCGGCAACCGTCGGAATGCGGAACGGCACCGGCGCTTTCGCCCAAGAGATGATCTTGGCCGAGAAGCCGATCAGGAAAATGGCGATCGCCGCGTAGGGCACGACGACGCCGAAGATGGTCTCGAGGCCGGCAAGCGCCACGCCCGCCCAGGCGAGCAAGCCGAGGACGAGGACGGCGGCCAGCGCGATCAGAGCCTTCATGCTCTTGGGCCTCCTTCGATCGGTTCGTCGCCGCACGCGGCGTCGGCGTCGACATCGCAGTGAATGTCTCCGAGCCGCTCGGCGAGTTTTATCAGGTGGGACGTGCGCCTCTCGAGCGCTTTGGTGCGAATCGCGAGGATCTGCTCTCGACAGGACGCATAGACGTCGAACGCCAAGAGCGCGAGTTCATCGACGCGCGAGTCGAAGGCGTCGAGAGCGTTTCGGTTGGGGAGTTCGTCGCGCTGCGCGTCGATCTGCTCCCGGACGGCGGCCTTCAACTGCAGCACGAAGCTGACGGCTTCGGACGGCGTGAAATCCTGGACGGCGCGGATGCGCACGACCCGGTCGACCGCCTCGCGAAGCTCGCTGACGGGTCGATCGGCGATCACCCCGTCGAAGATCTCGGCGACGGAGGCCCCGATCGCATGGCCGACGGGATTGTGGAACTGGTCGCCTCTGCCGTTGAGCAGGCGAGCGGCCGCGGGCGGATAGCTTCCGACGACCAGCGTGCGCCAACGGTCGACGATCGTCGATCGCTTCGTTTCGAGAATCTGAGTCAGCGTCATGGTGGACTCCCAGGGATGCGCTGGCCTGGGATGCAACGCCCGTGCCAGTACTGGAACCCTGGGTTTACGCGGGAAGGCACTGATAAGACAAGAGTTAGAACGCGAGCGGCGAATCCGGACAGTCAGCCTCGTTACGCGGCCGAAACAATCCGCAGCTCAGCGTGGAGAGAAGAAACCCCGCCGCGCCGCGCGGCGGGGTTACTAAGAGCATGCGGCGAACCAGAACAGGCGCGCTCGGTACCGGTGGCGCGCCCTTCTCTTGATGGATCAGACGCAGCCAGTAGGCTTCGGCAAGCCGGCAACCTTGCAGGCGCCCTTGGCCGGACCGGACGGGAAGAGCTCGTAGACCGTCTTAAGGTCGTAGCCGGTCTGCTTGCAGAGCTTGCGAATCATCGGCGCGACGCCGAACTGCTGGAAGTAGTCGCGAAGGTACTCGATGAGCTTCCAGTGGTCATCGGTGAGGTTGTCGACGCCTTCGGTGCTCGCGAGCGCCACCGCGACGTCCTTCGTCCACGCTTCAGGCTGGGTCATGAATCCGTCTTCGTCGACATCGATGCTCACGTTGCCGCGTGTGAAAGTAGCCATCTCACTTCTCCTTTGACGTGTCTTCGTCGTCCCTACTCGGGAACTCCAGGACATTTACCGGACCGAGCGACTGCGGCGCCGCACGCTCCGCCTTTTCCAACTCTCGGATGAACTCTGGGCGCGGACGATGCCCGAGCGCTATCGACCGCGAAAGATGTCTTCTGGCGTCCGCGGGCTTCTTCTGAGCGAGGAGGCCGACGGCCAGGAAGTAGTGCCCTGCTGCATGACCCGGATCGAGTTGCAGAACGCGGGAGAACGATGCAACGACTCCATCGGGATCGTTCAGATAGAGCAGCGCCTGGCCGCGGTTGTAGTGCGCCAGGAGAAGGTCAGGCCGACGGCGGATCGCTTCGTCGTTCGCCGCGAGCGCCCCCTCGAAATCCCATTTCATCATCAACGAGCCGCCGAGATTCACCCATGCTTCGACCATCTCGGGGTCGATCTCGAGCGCCTTCTTGTACGCCTGCTCCGCGCTATCCATCTTGCCGAGTGACGTGTAGGCGAGTCCGAGGTTGTAGTGTGCGCCGGCGGAGTTCGGGCTCTCGGCGACGGCGCTCTCGCAGCGCGCGATCCTCTCCGCGGCGGTTTCATTCGACATCGGCGTGCTCTCCTGTCAGTTTCGCGAGACGCTCCCAGGCGTCGCGCTCCATGGTGTCATCGACGTCGACTTCGCCACGCAAGGCCTCGAGATGGGGCCTCACCAGGTCGGGAGCCGAGCGCGCGATCTGCGCGAGCGCCCCTAGAATCTCGAACCGCAGGCCGCGGTCCCAGGCGAAAGACGCCAGCGGGCCCACGAAAGGTGCCATGACCTGCGGCGCGGCGCGACCGATCGCGCCGAGTGCCGCGATACCGGCCTGACCGTTCATCCCGGACTCGTCGTTGAGCGCCCAGATCATCCGCCGGCAGATCTCGACGCCATCAGCGGGCCGCGCGGCGGCCGCGGCTCCGATCGCGTGAGCGGCGAGGGCGCGGACCTCCGGGTCCGTGTCCCAGAGGCGGCCGATTAGGTGGCGAACGGAGCGCCGCTCGTTCACCGCCAAAGCGGCGAGACCGTCGCCGTCGCGCTGCTGGATGAGTTCCATCACGCGTTCCTTCAGGCCCATGCCTGAGCGCGCCCATAGCGTTCGAGCTGGTGCGCTCGGGCCGCGCCGATCAGGCCGTGCGCCCACGACGGCGTGCCGAGGGCGTGAACGTGAAGGTAGGAAGCCCACACGCGACGGCGGCAAATCGCATCGCGGCGCTTGCCGATTCCAGTTCCTCGCGAAAGGCCGAGAACGGTCGCCTCGGCGTCCGTTCCGCTCACCACACGGGTGTAGTGGAACTCGTGGCCGCGCAACTGGGTCCCCACGTCGAAGAACGGATTGTCGCCGTCGACCGTCGCGGTGACGTAGCCGTGCCCCTGCGGCTTGGAATCTAGCTCGAGAGCGATGTCGAGGACGCCTGCCATGGGATGGTGCACGCCACCGGCCAGCACCTCGCGTCCGAGATAGATGAGTCCGCCACACTCGGCATAGATCGGCAGGCCCGCATCAGCGGCCTCGCGGAAGCTATTCCGGAAGAACGTGTTCTGCGCCAACTCCGCGGCGTGAACTTCGGGGAAGCCCCCGCCCGCGTAGACCGCGTCAACGTCGGGAAGCTCGGAGGCCGTCAGCGGCGACACCTCCACGAGCTCGGCGCCGAGGCGCTCGAGGTTTTCGAGATTCTCCGGGTAGTAGAAACTGAATGCCCGGTCGCGGAGCACGGCGATTCGTACGCGTGGTCCGAGAGCTCGCGCGTCGTCGGCCGCCGGCAAATCGATCGAACTCGCCGACCCCGCGATCGCGAGCACGGCCTCGATGTCGATGTGCTCGCGCGCGACATCCGCCGCGGCGCAGAGCGCGGCCTCGGCGTCCGGGTGCTCGACGGCCGTCACCAATCCCAGATGACGATCGGGGAGGAGCCCGCGGTCGAGCTTCGGGATCGCGCCGATGATCGGAGGTCCTCCGGCGCGTTCGATTGCCTCACGGACGACGCGCTCGTGACGCGCGCCGGCGACGCGGTTGAGGACGACGCCACCCAGACGGAGCGCGGGATCGAGCGCCATGCAACCACGCACGAGCGCGGCCGCCGTGGCGGTCATCTTCGTTACATCGAGGACGAGAAGCACGGGCGCCTGGAGTTCGCGGGCCAGAGTGGCCGTGGAGTGCGAGCCCTCGGCATCCATACCGTCGAAGAGCCCGCGATTGCCCTCGATGAGCAGCAGATCGGCGGACATCGAGCGCGCGACCGCCTCTCCGAGCGCACCACGCTCGAAGAGGAAGGTGTCGAGATTGCGGGCCGGACTCTTCGTCGCCGCCGACATCCACGCGACGTCGATGTAATCCGGCCCCTTCTTGAACCCAGCGACCGCGAGTCCGCGATCGGCGAGCGCGCGGGCGAGACCAAGGGAGACGAGCGTCTTTCCGCTGTCTCCGGAGAGGCCGGCGACGACGAGACGGGGCGCGCCGAAGCGCGTCGTCCGTCGATTTGCCGGCCTTTCGATCATGATCTCGACTCCGTCGCTCTCGTCACGAGGCTAGTTAAGGTCGATGTAGCCGCAGGGGCATTCCTCGCCGCACTTCTTGCATCCATCGCAAGTACCGATGTTGAGCGTGAAGTAGTGACCCGGCGAGACTTCCTTTTCTTTCTTGAAGCAGGAGACCTGGCAATACATCCAGCACCGCTCGCAACCCATGCAGAGTCCGCAGCTGAAGCAGCGCTTGACCTCTTCGAGGCACTGAGCCGCCGTGATGCCGAGGTCGCTCTCCTCGAGCGGCTTCGCGAGACGTTCGGCGGGAGTTTTGACCGTGCGCTGCGCGCGCTCTGCCGCCTCGTAGAAGTCCATCTTGAGGCGCTCCGGTCCGACCTGAGGCTTCTTCTGCCCTTCCTTCGGCTCGGAACCGCGCAGCTTCGCGTGGATCGCTTCTGCGGCCTTGCGGCCCTGGCCGATCGAGATCGTCGCGAGTCCGAGGGTGAGCGTGTCACCGCCCGAGTAGACCCCTTCGACCGCGGTGCGGCCCCAGTTGTCGACTTCGAGCCACGAGCCCTTCGTCTCGATCGAACCGCCGAGCGAGGTCCAGTCCGGGGCCTGGCTCACCGCCATGATGATGGCGTCGGCTTCGATCTCGTACGTGTCGCCTTCGACGGCGATCGGCCGGCGGCGGCCTGATGCGTCGGGTTCGCCGAGGCTCATGCGCTGCACGAGGATCTTGGCGATCTTGCCGTTGTCGTGACGAATGATCTGCAGCGGTGCGGCGAGATACTCGATGTTGATTCCCTCTTCGAGGGCCTCTTCGATCTCTCGTCCGATGGCCGGCATCTCCTCGCGGGTACGACGGTAGAGAATGGTGACGTCGGAACCCATGCGACGCGAAACCGACGCCGAGTCCGAGGTGAGACGCAGCGAGACGCGCGCCGCGTCGATGGCCGTGTCGCCACCGCCGACGACGATCACCTTGCCGCCGAGTTCAGGGCGCTCGCCCGAGTTGGCGAGACGTAGGAACTCGGTTCCCGTGAACACGCCCGGGCCTTCTTCGCCCGGAATGCCCATCGTCCAGCCCTTGTGCGCGCCGATACCGACGAAGACGGCGGCATAGTCGCGACGAAGGTCGTCGAGGTTGATGTCGCGACCGATCTGCGTGCCGCAGTGGAGTTCGACGCCCAAATCGAGGATCTTCTGGATCTCGGCGTCGAGGATGTTGCGCGGCAGCCGGTACTCCGGAATGCCGTAGCGAAGCATGCCGCCGGCATGTTCGTAGGCTTCGAAGACCGTCACCTTGTAGCCGCGCCGCGCGAGCTGGTACGCGCACGAGAGTCCCGAGGGACCGGCGCCGACGACGGCGATCTTCTCTTGGAAGGGTCCGCCGACGTCGAGCGTCGGGAGTTTGAGTCCGCGCTCGATGCCCCAATCGCCGAGGCAACGCTCGACGGAGTTGATGGCGACGGCGCCGTCTTTCTCTTTCCGATTGCAGCTTCCCTCACAGGGGTGGGGGCAGACCCGTCCCATCACGGACGGGAACGGAGTCGTCTCGGCTTCGCGATACCAAGCGGCATCGTGCGCCTGCTCGAGCGTCAAACCGAGTTTCTCGCGCTGCGCGAGAATCGTGAGCCACCCGCGGATGTCGTTCCCGCTGGGGCAGTGCCCGACGCAGGGCGGCTCTTTCTCGACGTACGACGGGCGGAGCGGGGAGACCTCCGTACCCGAACCGCCGCCGCTCGAGAATCGAGCCGAGCCCATCGAGCTCTTCGTGCTTTCCTTCTTCTTCAACAGGCCCATGGTCTAGCCCCCTAGATCCCTGCTACTTGATGAATCGCGTTTAGCCGTACGGGTAGAGGTTCTTCTTGAACTCGGTGAGCTGAGTGAGGATCGTGTCGTGTTTCTTCTCGTCGATGAGGAGGTACTCGAGCAGCGAGCGCTGCACGAAGAAACGGCACTCTTCCTTGAGCTCTTCGGCGATGCGTACCACGTCTTTTTCCAGTTCGTCGTGCTTCTCGATCTCGGTCCAGACGTCGGCCAGTTCCTCGGGCGTGAGGCTCACGGGGGTCGTGGTCAGACTGTCGATGATGAACTGCTGGACGCGGTGATGCTGCACTGAGTCGTTGCGGATGATCTCCATGATCTGCCGAACGAGCGGGTTCTTCGTCTTTTCCATGATCTCGGCAGTGTGCTCGATCGCGTTGCGCTCGATCTCTTGCCACTTACGAAGCGACTTCACCATGCGCTCGGTCCGCTCGGGTCCGCTCACTTTCTCTTTGTCTGCCATTTTTTACTCCACTTCCGTCGGCACGAGACTACCGCCAGGCACCCTCGTGGACTCCAAGAGCCGATTCTTATTTGCGCGCCCGGAGGGCCCGCGGCCCCCCGGGGTTTCATGCGCGCAGTACCGTGCTACTCGGCCGGGACGATGTACGAACCGCCGGCGTAGCTGTAGATGCAGCGTCCGGATTCCATCAGTTCGCGGATGGCTTCCTTGCAGAGCTGCTTGTCGCAGTTCTCTTCGCCGAACTTCTCGATCATCGCCTTGATCAAGTCCATGGGCTTGAGGTTCTTCTTGCCCTTGAGTTCGGTAACGAGCGCATGCATGGCATTCGCGACTTCTTCCACGGAAACCTGGCTCATGGCGTCCTCCTAGTGCTTGAGGTGGACCGACCGCTTGAACGTCTCTCCCGCATGCTTGAAGTCGTCGATGTGGTACTTCGTGAACGGGATCTCGGTCATCTCGAAGAAGCGCGGCCAGCCGATGCGCTCGATCCACTCACCAAGGCGTTCGTGCTTCTGCGCGTTCTTGGCCCAGATCTCGACGATGCGCTTGACGGCATCGACGACTTCAGGCCACCGCGGGGGATTGTTGGGCAGCTTGGGGATGGCGAGCTTCGAGAACTGCGGCTCGCGGCGGGCGTTGCTCACCTTGCCGCCGACCCAGATCGAGATCGAGTCCATCTCTGCGTTTGCAATCTTCACCGCCGGACAGACCGTGAAGCAGTTGCCGCAGTACATGCACTGCGATTCCTCGATTTCGATCGAGGAGACGCCGCCGACGTTCGCCGGGCGAATCGCGCCCGTCGGGCAGGACGCGACGAGGGTGGGGATCTCGCACATCTTGGGTAGATCGTTGTGATCGACACGCGGCGGAACCGTGTGGACGGCGAGCACCGCGATGTCGGAGCAGTGGACGGCGCCGCACATATTGAGACAGCAGGCGAAGGCGAGGCGCAGCTTGGCCGGCAGATCCATGCTCGTGAAGTGCGGGAAGAGTTCGTCCATGAGCGCCTTGACCACGCCCGAGGCGTCGGACGCGGACGAGTGGCAGTGCACCCAGCCCTGGGTGTGAACGATGTTCGAGATCGCGTTGCCGATGCCGCCGATCGGATAACCGAGCTTCTCGAGGGCGGCGACGAGCGGATCGATCTTGGTCTGGTCGGTGACCAGGAACTCGACGTTGTTGCGCGTGGTCCAGCGCAGGAAACCGCCGCAGTACTTGTCGGCGAGATCCGCGAACTGGCGGATCGACGTGACCGCGAGGAGGCGCGGCGACGCGCAGCGAACCGTGAAGAGCTTGTCGCCGTTCTCGGCGACATGGACCATCACGCCCGGCTTCACGACTTCGTGGTAGGCCCACTTGCCGTAGTTGTCCTTGATGGCGGGCGGAAGGAACTTCTCGTAATGGGGAGGCCCGATGTCGGTGATGCGCTTGGTGGCCATGGCTTCCTACTCCTCGTTACTCTTCGACTTCGGCGTCGAAGAAGATGTAGGGATTCGTACGGGGGTGAGCGACCATCTCCGGAATCGGGTCGAGACCGATCTCCTGCAAGAAGTTCCCGAGACCGACGCGCTGAATGAACTCGCCGACGCGCTCACGAGCCTTGCCGTGTTCGCTCCAGAGTTCCCAGATCGCGTTGGTCAGTTCCTTGAGGTCGTCGTAGGGTTCCTTCATCTCGAGGAAAGGCACCATCACCGAGCTCAGCAGCGCGCCGCCGACGATGGGCGCCTTGGCGCCGATGAGGATCGCCGCACCGCGTTCCTTGCCGGGCTTGAGCGCCTTTGGAAGGACGTTGATGCAGTGCATGCAGCGCACGCAGTTCGAATTGTCGATCTCGAGCTTCTTGCCGTCCCACGCCATGCAGCGGGTCGGACAGCGGTCGCAGATCTCGCCCTGGATGTCGACGCCGCTCTTGGCGTATTCGGCGACGGCCTTCGCATCGACCTGAATGTCGTCCTTCCAGGTGCCGATAATGGAGCAATCGGAGCGCGCGATCGACGCGACGCAGTCGTTCGGGCAGCCGGCGAACTTCATCTTGTACTTGTAGGGGAACATCGGGCGGTGGAGTTCGTCCTGGAACTCTTGCGTGATGTCGTAGCAAGCGTTCATGGTGTCGTAGCAGGCCCACTCGCAGCGTGCCATGCCGACGCAGCAGCTCGGCGTGCGCATGTCGGAGCCGGAACCGCCGAGGTCCCAGCCCTTCGCCGTTAGCTCGGCAAAGATCGGCTCGAGCTTGTCGGTCGTCGTGCCGAGGAGGACCATGTCGCCGGTCGAACCGTGCATGTTCGTGAGACCAGAGCCGTTGCGGTCCCAGATGTCGCAGAGGTCACGCAGTGCCTCGGACGAGTAGAACAGACCCGCGGGCTGGTTGACGCGGATGGTGTGGAACTCGGCGCAGGCCGGGAACTCTGTCGGGAGGTCCGAGTAGCGGCCGATGACTCCGCCGCCGTAGCCCATGACGCCGACGAGGCCGCCGTGCTTCCAGTGCCCGACACGCTCTTCGTAGGACCGCTCGAGCAGTCCCAGCATGTCGCGGACCATCGGGCGATGGGCCTCTTTCTTCAATTCCTTCACGAAGCTTGGCCACGGACCCTTCTCGAGTTCATCGAGGAGGGGGGTGGGCGGGGTCTTCTCGCTCATGAGGTCTCCTTTCTCGCTCAGCTTCTAAGGACCGCCGTAGGGTGGCGTCCTGAGTCCTGCAAACGTCGTGCCATGGCAGTGCAGTGCGCGCCGATGGGCAAAGTCCTGTCATACAATGACTTAGACGATCTTACGAGAGCATTTCATAGCACTGCGCCCGAGGTGAATGTTTCGACCAGGTAACGGCGTCACGTGCCCTAGAAATAAAAGAAGGGGCCGGCACGAAGGCCGACCCCCTCCCGGAGGATCAGCGAATCAGAGGCTGCCGATGTTCTCCCAGAAGCTCGAGAACACCTTTGTCGAGAGGAAGTACCCCAACGGCACGTTCACGAGAACGCCGATGGTGAAGGCCCAGAAGGGCTTCAGGCCGAAGGTGAAAAGCTCCTTGAAGCGCGTCGAGAGCCCGATGCAGAGGAAGCAGATCACGAAGGCCCACTCGCGGAGCTTCTTGATCGGCGAGATCACCTTCGAGTAGTACTGGCTTTCGAACCAGTCGCTGTTCGCGCGCAGTTGCTTGAGCGCGCCCTCGAAGTTCTTGTCGCCGGAGCTGGCCTGGAAGAGCGCGGTGTACTCCTCGGGCTCCATCTTGCCCTTGAAGTTGATCGTGCCCTTCTCGGCATCGAACGAGAACTTCTCCGCAACGGCGGCGGGAGCGACGAAGGTCGAGAAGTCGGCGTCGTACTGGATCTTCTGTGTCTTGCCCTTGTAAGTGCCAGCCACGGGCGCCGACGACTTGAACTCGGCACCCGGATCGAGGTACGACGTCGCGAAGGTCGTTACGATCGACGCGACGAAGAAACCGAGCACGAACTTCGGGAAGCGCTCCCAGATCACGCCCGCGCTCATTTTGCTCTCGGAGGCAGCTTTCTTTTCCCAGAAGACGACCGATACCACGGAGAGCACGAGGCACCAGATGCCGATCCAGATGTCGCGGCCGATGACCTTCATCAGGGTGAAGGTCTGGATCGGCGCATCCGGATGCGGATAACCCTGGGCTTCGAGCATCGTCTGGAGCTCCGCGACGACGGCAAAGCCCGCGGCGTCCGCGAACTCGGACGTTCCGACCCAAGCACCGGCTTCTCCAGGCGAGATGATGTCGGGAACCATGAACTTGAGCGCGACGCTCAGGATGAGAATCATCACGATCGCCCACACCGACACGACCGCGATACCGATCGCGATGTGATCCTTGTGAGCCTTCACTGCGCCGCCAACCGCGATCGACGCAGACACGCCGCAGACCGCGCCGCCGGCACCGAGCACCGCGCCGAACTGCGGAGCCAGGCCGAAGAGCTTGGTGGCCGCGAGGTAGATCGTGAGCCAAGTACCCACGGACACGATCGTCGCCTGCAGGAAGGCGATCGGTCCCGCTTTGAAGATCAGCGTCAGCGGGAGCGTCGCGCCGAGCAGCACGATACCGGTCTTGATGTAGTACTCGGTGCGAAGCGAGGTTTCCATCCATGCCGGGAGCTTGATGATGTTGCCGATGATCAGTCCGATGATCAGTGCCAGAAGGGGCGCGCCGATGTCGGCCTTCTTCATCGGGGCCGAGCCGGCAAGGTAGAACATGAACATCGAGCCCAGGAAGAGCACGATGAAGCCAGGGATGAACTCCCCGACCTTGCGACCCATGATCGCAATCGAAACCGTGAAGAAAATGCCGAAGAGCGCGAAGACGATCAGATAACCGCCGAAGTTCTTCGCCATGTCGGCACCGATGTCGCCGATGCTGCTCCATCCACCCGGAGCGACCGCCCAGCTCTTGATGGAAGTACCCATGAGGAAGTAGACCAGTGCGATGGCGATGATCGAGAGACCAAGCCAGATCGCCCAGTAGTCCTCCTTCTTGATCAGGTCTTTCAGTCCGTTGCCCATCAGGACCTCCTCGAAACGCTCCGGCCGGGAGGAATCCCCTGGCCGCGCCCGCTAGACTTCTCGCGAGGCTCTCAGTTCTCCCGCACGGGAGCGAAAGAGCCTCGCATCGCCGTAGCAACGTGTTTCAGCCGCGAAACCACCCATCGGCTGAATTCGTGCAACACCCGAAACGAAGGACCCGACCCAGCCCCGTCACCCTTGACTTGGCGGGCGACGAAATGCGTACACGGGGGGGTCGAGTCCTGGAAGAGACCCGTCACGCGGCAAATGCCGGCATGGGCCCGTGTCGACCCAAAAGTCGAGGAAAGAATCGAGATACCTACCCACTGCCGCTCGAGTTCGAGCGGATCGTCCATGAAGTGCTCGCAGTTCCAACAACCCGGTTCGAACTTCTTCCTCGATTGCATGGCCTGCTCGCTCGCGAATATCCCACGTTCGTACTCCGCGAATTGCGGAACAGTGCGTGCGATGTTCCTCGTATCCCTGCAAGCCGCGTGCCGCTCAAGGGACGCGGGCGGCGGTCAGCTCTTCGACTTTTCCTCGACGAGGTCGGCGCCTCCGAATCGCTTCTTCAAGAAGCCGGGCAGAAGCGAGAGGCCGACGAAGAGAACCGCGGCGATTCCCAGATACCAAAGTGTCTTCGCGTCGAACTTGCCCTCCGCGAGTTTGCCGGCGGCGAAGTTGAACATGATCGTGCCGGGAAGCATGAAAACGCCGGTGAGCACTGCGTAGGTGAGCAGCGGGATCTTCGTCAGACCGTAGACGTAGTTCTGGGCGTTGAACGGGAAGACTGGGACCAGGCGCGTGATCATCAGCATGCGCCAGCCCTGCTTCTCGACGCCCTCGTCGATCTTCGAGAGCACTTTATTCTTGGCGACCATCCCGGCGACCATGTCGCGTGCTGCGTAGCGTCCGACGAGGAAGGCCGCCGTCGCCCCAATCGTCGCGCCGACGAGGCTGTACACGGACCCCCAAATCGGACCGAAGACGACGGCTCCGACGATCGTGACCGGAAGACCGGGCAGGAAGAAGATGCAGGCCGCAATCCAGACGAGCACGAAGATGATCGGCCCCCAGATTCCGAATCCGTCGAAGAAGGCGCGCAGCGCCTCGACGTCGCGAATCTTCTCGAAGAGCCCGAAATGCCAAAGAAGGAAGATGCCGCCCGCGAGAACCGCGAGGGCGACAACGAGTTTGATCCAGCTTCCGCCGGACTTGCCGGGCGCGGCGCCAGTGGTGTCAGTCGTCATGTCTCGAATCCTCTCGATCGGGGCGCGCACCCGTTGCGACGTGGCTCGTGGCGCGCCGTGTTTCCTGTTTTTCGCTCGGTCCCGGCGACTCGAAACGAAGGAAGGGGGCAAGCGACGATTCGCTCCGCCCCCTTCACCTCGTCATCGGTTCAAGAAAGTCACTTCCCGACGACGATCGGGTTCTCTTCGAAGTAGGACCACTCGAGCCACGAACCGTCGTAGTTACGCAGCTTCTCGGCATCCCAGCCGAGCATGTAGAGCGTAAAGATCGCGGTGGTCGTACGGACACCGGACTGGCAGTAGAAGATCTGCTCCTTGTTCGGGTCCATCTTGAACTTCTCGACGACCTTCTGGATTTCGGCGGCCGGCTTGAAGGCGGTCGGCTGGTCCGACACCTTCGTGCGGAACTCCTTCCAGCTCTGGAAGGTGGACCACGGGATGCGACCCGCGCGCTTCGCCTTGCCCTTCTTGGTCTCTCCACTCCACTCATCGGGCTCGCGCGTGTCCCAGACCTGGACGTCGGGGTCTTCCTTCGCGCGCCAGACATCGGTCATACCGGCGACGGCGCCCGGACGGGCGAGCTTCGCGACGAAGGTGCCGTTGTTGGGCTTGTCGGGGGAGCCACCCATCGCGGTGTCGTAGCCGGCTTCCTTCCAGGCGTAGTAGCCGCCGTCGAGAATGCGCACATCTTCCTTGCCATAAAGGAAGAAGAGCCACCAAAGGCGCGTCGCATCGTACTTTTCGTCGTAGATCACGACTTTCGAGTCGTTGTTGATGCCGAAGCTGCGGGCAAACTTCTCGAAATCCGCTCGATTGAGCGCCATGCCGTCGTAGGGGAACGGCTTGCCCACGGGCGGCTCGTAGTCGGGGCGCCACACTTGGAACGACCCGGGAATGTGACCACGGGTGTAGGAGCCCGTGAGACCACCCTCGGCAACCGCGAGGATGACGAGCTTGGGGTCCTTCGCGTCGACGAGGGTCTTCAGTTCCTGAGCGGTGATGAGCAGTTCACCGCGGGCGTAGCCCTTGTACTTTTCCTGAGCGAGAGCAGGCGTGGCAGCGATGAGCGCGATGCCCACCGCAAGAGCCACCAGCGTACGAACGCGAGCGGAACGTTTCATGGATTGAACCTCCTGTGACGAGCCATCACGGCCAAAGTCGCCAGCAGGCGAAGCTGCAAGGCCCGTACCACGCGCCGAGACCGCGAGAGCGGAGCTTCAGTCGCTGGCAACTGGCTATTGGTCAACGAGATGCGTGTTACGCCGACGGCGACGTGTCAGACGCGTAACCGGACTGGTTACCCTGCTGTAACGAAATCTGGACCTCTGGAGGCTCGCGCCGCAGCGGAAGGACGATCGTCACCGTCGTCCCCTTCCCGGGAGCGCTCTCGAGCCTCAGGTCGCCTCCGTGCTCCAGAACCGCCTCTCGGGCGATGGCAAGGCCGAGGCCGCTCCCCTGGGGCGCGTGGCGCTTGGCGTTCGGGGCGCGGACGAACTCGAGAAAGACCTTGTCGAGAAGTTCGGGCGGTATACCGATCCCCTCGTCGCTGACGGTGATGGTCGAGAACCCGTCCGAGACTCTCTGCGTGACGCTCACGCGCCCGCCCGGGCGCGAGTACTTTATGGCGTTCTGCACGACGTTCTCGAAGCAGTACACCAAGTCCGGCGGGATGCCCCATGCGAGAGTCGCCACTTCATTGAGATTTGGCTCGATCGTGATGCCACGCTCTTCCGCTTGGGGCGTCAAGGAATCGACTATATCGGCGAGCATTTGATTGATGAGGACGTCGCGAGCCCAGGGCGCCCTCGCCCGCCCCTCCCGCATCTTGGCCAACTCGAGCAGCCCGTTGACGGTGTCGAGCAGGGAGTCCGCGCGCTCGGATATCCCATTGAGGAGTCTCCGTCCTCGCTCGGACTCGGGCGCGACGTAGCCCTCGAGCAGCACCTGCAACGAAGTTTTGATCGTCGCCAAGGGAGAGCGCAGTTGATGAGCGGAGATCCGCATGTAGTGCGCCTTGCGCTCCTCGACGGTGCGCATCTGCTCGAGGAGGACCTGTTGCTCTTCTGTGCGCGCCCGAAGCTCCTGGGAGAGCCGGAAGAGTTCGATGCCCCGCTGCCGGAAGCGCGCGACGATCGTCGCCGTGGCGTACACGATGAAGAAGAGCCCGAGGACGATGCTCGCGACATGCGGCCACGAATGACGGGCGCTCTCGGCGACGGAGGCCGCCGAGTGGTGAAGCACCCAGCCCTGCGCATGGGAGACGAAGAGCACGACGACGGCGGCGCTCGTCAATCCGGCGATCGCGTACATGCGTGGCGCCGAGATCATGATCGTGCCGATCGCCATGTGGAAGAGAAGAAAGAGCGTCAGCGGGCTCTCGACTCCTCCCGTGTAATGCATCGCCACGAGAAGCGCCGCGAGATCCAGGACCATCTGCCGCGTCGCGCAGTTCCGCAGCGACCGATAGATGTGCTCCGTGTCCTGAGCCAGAGCCAGGCGGAAAGCGAGGTTGTAGACCGCGACGGCGCCCGCGACCGCGAGCAGGCTCGGCCAAGAGTCGGGCAGGCCAAAATATGACCCGAAAAGAGAGAGCATGGCCAAGCCCAGGACGGCGAGCCAGCGCAAGCGCCCGAACCAGAGCAGCCGGTCATGCAGCTCGGGCGCGAAGACGACGCTGAAACGCGCTTCGTGGTTCGGAACGCTCAGCCAATCAGCTCCTGGACGTGCTTGAGCAGATCCACGGGCGAGATCGGCTTCTCCAGGAACTTCTCGCACGGCACCCATCCCTCGCCGACTTCCATGCGGTAGTTATAAACCGAGTCGACGCCAGTGAGCATGATGATGGGAATCGACGCCGTACTCTCGGAGCTTCTGAGCCACTTCGCCACGTCGAACCCCTCGGAGAGGTGGTCCATCATGACATCGAGCACGATCGCGTCAGGTTTGCTGGCCGCGACGGCCGCTTTCGCCTCGGTGCCGTTGCTCGCCGTGGCGATCTCGTAGCGCGTTTCCAGGATGGCGCGCACCGCCTCGATGAAGACCGGATCGTCGTCGACGAGCAGCACGCTCTTGCGGGACATCATCGCCTCCTCTTTTGCCTTCCCGGCCTATGCCTTCCGAACGTCGACGTAGTGCGCCGCCGAGCTGTCTTCCAGAAGCTGTGCCGCACCGTCTCCTCCCGAGAACCAGGGCACGACGACCGAGCCGGGGCGCACCGTGCGATCGATGCGGACCCTCATGTGCAACTCGCCATTCTCGGTGGCGACGCGCACGAGTTCGCCGTTACGCACGCCCCATGCCCTGGCGTCACGAGCGCTGACGCGCACGCCGATCGGGGGGCAGAGCTCGCGCAGGAGCAAACTCCTGCACGTCACGGATCCCGAGTGGAAGAGCTGCGGCGCCACGTCCAGCAAGATCGTTCCCGTCGCAACGGACTCGCGGGGAGGAGCGACGGCCCGGAATACCGGCTTCGCCGACGCGACGGCCCGGCGAGCGGTCTCCAGATGCTGGTCGACTTCCGCGACGAGCGCGGCGCCTTCGGGAAGCGGAGCGCCCAGTCGCTTAGCCAACTCGGTGAAGATCGCTCCGTCCTGAGGAAGCTCGGCGGGCGGCCGGACGGCCTGGCGCAGTTCCCGCTTGCGGCCATCCGCGGAAACGCCGGAGCCGTCGCGCTCGCCGAGGATCACGACGGGCAGTACCACGTCCGCGATGCGCGCGGTCTCGGTGAGGAAGGCATCCTGCACGACAAGGAAGGGGACGCTCTCGAGCGCGATGCGGGCGTTGCTTCCGCGCGGCCAGCAGCAGGCGGGATCGTGTCCGATCACGTAAAGGGCGTCGAGGTCGCCCTTCGCACAGCGCTCGAGAATGTCCGTGGCCGAGAATCCCGCTTCGGCGGGGATGGGTATGCGCCACTGCGACTCGAACTCCGCGCGCGCCGCAGCATCGTCGACGCGGCGATACGCGGGCAGGAGCCGGGAATCCAGACCGAGATCGAGCGAACCCTGAAGATTGAACTTCTCGCCGAGCACCAGCACCCGACCCGCTCGCCGTCCGCCCTCGAGAAGCGTGAGGAGCCAGAGAGCCGCGGCGCTTGCCGTCGCTTCGTCGCCGGGGATGCCCGTGCCGCACGTCACGATGCCCACGGGCCGGTCCGCCGCGATGAGCAAGTCGACGACCGCGTCGAAGGCGTGCGCATCGATACCGCATGCCGCGGCGACTCGCTCGCGCGAATACGGCATCAGGCTCTCGCGCCACTCCGCCACCCCCACCGCCCCTGAACTCGCCAGCGCCGCGAAGCGCGCCGGTTCGCGCTCGATGATCGCTTTCGCAAGCCCGAGCGCGAGCGTGTCCTCGCTTCCTGGCGTGAGTTGGAGGAAGTGCGCCGCGTGTCGCTCGAGGCCCCCCGAGAGAGCGTGAGCGAGAACGATCTTCTGCCCGCGCTTCTTGACCGCCTGCACGAGTCCCGTCTTCACGAGCGGGTGAGTGCGCGTCGGATCGCCTCGCAGCACGAGAACGACGTCCCCGCTCTCCAGATCGCGGAGATCCGCAGTCGAGTGCGCCGCTCCGATGACGGTGGCGATGCCATCGACGAGAGCGGAGAGTCCGCCCGTCGGGCCGATCGATACGTGCGGGCTGCGCAAGGCCCCGCGAACGAGGCGCTGCAGCAGGTAGGCGTCCTCGTTCGTCAGACGCGGGGTTCCGATCGCCGCGGCCCTTCCGCCGCGATTCTCGCCGAACTTGCTCGCGACCAGGTCGATCGCCTCGGCCCATGTGGAGGGCGTCAGCTTGCCGCCCCGACGCACCAGCGGAACGGTGAGACGTTCTTCCGATGCGAGCAGATCCCAGCCCAGCCAACCCTTCACGCAGAGATTCCCCTGCGCGGGCTCGAGCAGAGGATCGGCGCTGACCCGCTCCACCGAGCCGTCGTGCGTCTCCACACGGACCTGACAACCGCACGAGCAGAGCGAGCAGGTCGTCGTGGTCGCCGCGCGAAGCCACGCCGGGACCGTCGACTCGTAAGGACGCGCGGAGAGCGCGGCCACCGGACATGCATTCACGCACTGGCCGCAGAACTCGCAGTCGAGCGGTCTCTCGAGGAACGTGCCGACGTGCGTGTCGAGACCCCGGCCTTCGAGGCCGATCGCCGCAATTCCCTGGACCTCGTCGCAGAGCCGCACGCAGCGGCCGCAAACGATGCACTTCTCGGGATCGCGAACGATGACTGGTGACGCGAGATCGGGTGCGCGCTTCACCAGCTCGAAGGGCAGCGTCTCTTCGGGCGTGCCGTACTCGTAGATCAGATCCTGAAGGCGGCAATCGCCGCGCCGCGTGCAGACCGGACACTCCATTCGATGATTGAGCACGATGAGCTGCAGTTGCGCCCGCCGAGCCTCGCTCACCTCGGGAGTGTCGGTGTCGATGATCATGCCGTCGATGACGGGTGTCGTGCACGACGTCACGAGTCCGGGACGTCCGTCCCGGCGCGAGACGACGCAGAGCCGGCAGCCGCCATAAGGCGTGAGCCGCTCATCGTGACAGAGCGTCGGCACTTCGATGCCGAAGTCGCGCAATACATGGAGCAGAAGGCGATCGGCTTCGGTCTCGAAGCGAGCGCCGTTGACGGTGATCGTCGCCTTCGGGGCCATCAGCGCGCTCCGAGAGGCTTGAGCCTCTTGAAATTCCACTTGGTCATCAAGCGCCGGCCGTACCGCGTCAGCGATCCGGGGGCGGGCTTCATTGCGTCCGATTTCCAGTCCTGCGAATAGAGAAAATCGAGAATGTGCAGTGATTCCTTGCCCACTCCGCGCAGCGCCATGCGGCAGCCGGCGCAGTAGGTGAGCATCGGCTGCGAACTCTCCGTGGCGCGGCGGTTCGAGATGCGCTGCGAGAGCTGGCTGTCGATCGGGTAGATCATGCCGCCAAAGCCGCAGCAGCGGGACTTCTCGCCGCGGTACTCGACTTCCTCGACGTGCACGCCGGCGCGATCGAGGATCTTGCGGATCGACGCTTGCATTTCGGGTTCGTGCTGCGCCTTGCAGGAGTCGTGGATCGAAATCGTCGTGCCTTCGCGAAGCTTCGGCGGTTGCCAGCTCTCTCCGAGATACTCCCAGAGCGGGCGAACGGCGAGTTGCGGCACGACCTCGCGTAGCGTGTGCACGCAGTCCGGGCAAGCCGGGACGAGTTCCTCGGCGCCTACCGATTCCGCAAGCCGGTAGATCTGCTCGACGGTGCTCTCGGTCTCGGCATCCATGCCCAGGAGTTCGACGGGAGCGCCGCAGCAGATCATCAGCACGCCGGTTCCAGGATTGTCACGGCGAAGCGCGTCGTAGACCGTGACCGCGTGTTTCGGCGCCACGGCCGGCAGCGCGCAGCCCGTGAAGAAGAGCCGTTTGCTCTTCTGGCGCCCGGGCTCGGGCATGACCATCGAGAAGAGATTCGAGACGCCCGCCTTCCAGTAGCCAATGATCGGCTTGTGCTGGGGCATCGGACCGAGTTGGCGCTTCACCGCCAGGCGCCGCGCGGCGATCATCATCTTGCCGGTATCGAGATCCTCGGGGCAGACGCGCGCGCAGAGGCTGCAGATGTTGCACGAGTAAGTCATCGTGCGCGTCGCTTCGGGCTCGATGCCCGCCTTGATCTGGCGCGCCAGTTCCTTGGGCGACTTGCAGTACTTGGCGAGGAACTCGCAATCCTGGACGCAGAGGCCGCAGGTGCAATCGAGGCAGCGCTCGGAGTCCTGGCGAACTTCCTCTTCGGTCATCGCCTCGTTGTAGGGCTTCAGCATTACCGGAGTGCGCTCGCGGCGCTGGCGCTCGTCCTCGTCGATCTCGAGGGTCCAGAGCGGGCGTGGCGGCAGGACCGCTTCGCGGTTTTCGCGCAGGTCGAGGCCCGCAAGGAACCGATGCGCCGACTCGGCCGCGCGACGACCGGCGGCGAGCGCCTGGATCACGGTGGCGGGACCGCTCGCGGCATCGCCCGCCGCGAAGACGCCGGGATGCGCCGTCTCGCAGGTCAGCGGATCGATGGCGAGCGTGCCGCGCAGGCCGGAGGAGAGCGATTCGCGCCCGGTGCGGAGGATGGACTGGCTTCCCTCGTAGCCGATCAGCACGAGGAGGGCTGCGTGCCGTCCGCGAAGCTGTTCGAGCGTGACGTCCTGGCCCAAGGCGACGTTCGTCTTCACCTCGATCCCGAGCTGGTCGATCACCGACAGATCGCGCTCGACGACGCGCCTCGGGAGGCGGAACTCCGGGATCTTGTGGACGAGGCAGCCGCCGATACGATCGGTCTTCTCGTAGATCGTGACGGCGTATCCACGGCGCCTGAGATCGTAGGCCGCGATGAGCCCCGCCGGGCCCGCGCCCACGATACCGACGCTCGTTCCGCGGTCGGGCTCGCAATCCACGATGTGCTGCGGCGGCCCGGCCTCGCGCTCGGCGAGAAAGCGCTTGATGTCGCGAATGCGGATCGAAGTGTCGTCGTCGATGCGCTTGCAGCGCAGCTCGCAAGGGTGGGCGCAGATGAACCCCAGCACACCCGGGAAGGGCAACTGCTCGCGAACCTTCTGCAGCGCGTCTTGGTAGCGGCCCTGCTTCGCCAACTGCACGTACGACCTAGCGTCCACGTGGAGCGGGCATTGGCCCACGCAATTGGCGGGCCCCTCGCCGCGGCATCGATCGAGAATCTCGTCGGCAATGCGATGGACGGTCTCGCGGTCGTCGGGCTCGCGGGCCGGGCTCTCCCACGGAAGCTTCGGGAGAGAGGCGGGCGGTGCCGACAGGGTCGGAGTGCTCATGTCGTGTGCTCCGCGGTGTGAGACGAACTACCGTGCTTCGCTTTGGTAACGTCACCATCGGGTAACGTGCGAGCCGATCGAGGTGTGGAAGCCAGCGTCCCCGGAGAACGGACGAGAACGCCCGCGAGTGAGTCGAACCGCGACGGCCATCTGGACTTGGCGAGGCCCGGGAGGGTCCTGCCGTCGCCGATTCGCCGGTCGGTGGTCCGCATCGGAAACCCCTTTGGCTGCGGAAAGTCCGCACGGAAGCTTGCGTGGATTGGGGTTCGTGCAAGGCCCGTGCCGTGGGCGAAGGGCATGACGAGGCGGCAGTTTCGTGGAGTGCCTTTAGACTCAGGAGTGCCGAGACCGAGTGGCGCGAAGGAGAGGTCAGTGGCGGACGACCGAGACAGGCTGGGACGGTACGAGCGCATCCGCGTCCAGTTGAGCGGCCTCTTCGCGAAATACGGTCCCGCATGCGACACGCAGGGCAGGCTGGCGAGCGCCGTCGCCCTGTTGCACCACAAGATGCCGCACTACTTCTGGACCGGGATCTATCGGCTCGAGGGAGAAGACCTCGTCGTCGGACCCTATCAGGGCCCCCTTGCCTGCGCGGTCCTCGAGCGCGGCACCGGCGTCTGCTGGGCCGGCGTCCGGACGGGCGAGACGATCGTCGTCCCGGATGTCCACGCCTTCCCCGGCCACATCGCGTGCGACGCGAGGTCGAAGAGCGAAATCGTCGTGCCGCTGCGCGACGCGGCCGGGAAGATCGTGGGAGTCCTCGACGTCGACTCGGAAAGCCCGGCCGCGTTCGACGAACGCGATGCGGCCGGGCTCGAAGCGATCGTGGCGCTCTGCATGGGGACGTCCGCTGGGTGATGCGCGGCCGGCCCCGAGCCGTCACGCCCTCTTCTTGACGATCCGCGTCCAGCCGAACTTGTCTTCGGCACGGCCGAACTGGATATCCGTGATCGCGCCGTAGAGCTTCTGCGCGTGCAGCCCCGCTTGGCCGTCGCCGACGACGACGGGCTCGTCCTCGTAGAGAAGTTCACCGATGGGCGTCACGACTGCAGCCGTGCCGACCGCGAACATCTCCTTCAGCGCGCCGCTCTTTGCCCCGGCGACGACTTCATCGATCGCGATCGGGCGTTCTTCGACTTCGTAGCCGAGCGAAGGCCCCATCTCCAGGATCGAGAGCCTCGTGACGCCGGGCAGGATGCTTCCCGCGAGCGGAGGCGTGACGAGCTTGTTGCCGAAAAGGCAGAAAACGTTCATGCCGCCCAGTTCCTCGAGATAGCGATGCTCCTTCGCGTCGAGGTAGAGCACTTGCGAGCAGCCTTTCTCGGCCGCGATGCGGCCCGGCAGGAGGCTCGCGGCGTAGTTACCCGCGGTCTTCGCCGCGCCGATGCCGCCGACGGCGGCGCGCACGTATTCGCGCGTCACGTGAATGCGCACGGGCTTGAAACCGCTCTTGAAGTAAGGACCGACCGGCCCGACGATGATATAGAAAAGATAAGAACTCGAAACCTTGACCCCGAGGCTCGGCTCGGTGCCGATGATCGTCGGCCGGATGTAGAGCGAGCCCTTGCCATCCTCGGGAATCCACGCGCGCTCGAGATCGACGAGCTGTTCGATGGCGTCGATCCACATCTCGGGGCTGATGCGCGGCATGCAGAGGCGATCGCAGGACTGATTGAAGCGTTCGCCGTTCCTGTCAGGCCGGAAGAGCGCGACGCGGCCGTCCTCCCACAGGTAAGCCTTCATGCCCTCGAACGCTTCCTGGGCGTAGTGCAGAACGTTCGCCGCGGGATCGAGAGGGATGGGAGCCCGCGGCACGATGCCCGCGTTGAACCACTGTCCCTTCTCGCGCGTCCAGCCGGCGATCGGCGACGAGTCGAACCTGTTCGAGTGACCGTCGTTGCCGGAGATCGGTTTCTG
>CAZPJJ010000019.1:0-23536 GCA_964586535.1 uncultured Acidobacteriota bacterium
GGAAGACGCCGATCTCCTCGCGGACGCCGCGCAGGAACATGCCGAGTTCGGCCGTGCCGCTCACCTCTTCGCAGAAGCGGATACAGCGCGTGCACTTGATGCAGCGCTCCCAGTCGAAGACGATGTGCGGTCCGAGATCGCGAGCCTTGGGGCCGTGTTCTTTCTCTTCTTTGAAGCGCGTCGTGGGCGCGCCGTGTCGGTAGGAGAACTCCTGCAGCTTGCATTCGCCAGCTTGATCGCAGATCGGGCAGTCGAGCGGGTGATTGACGAGCAGGAATTCCATGACGGATTCGCGCCAGCCCTTGACCTTGTCCGACTTGGTGTGCACGACCATGCCTTCGGTGGCGACTGTATTGCACGCGATCGCGGGCTTGGGGAACTTCTCGATCTCGACGAGACAGATGCGGCAGTTGCCGGCGATCGACAATCCCGAGTGGTAGCAGTAATGCGGGATGTCGATGCCGTGCTCGAGGGCGGCCTGCAGCACCGTCCAGCCGTCGGGGCACGTGTACTCGCGATCGTCGATCTTGAAGGTAGGCATCGGACCTGCTTCCTCAGCCCACTGCCACGAGGGCGCGGCCGTGCTTGATGTAGTGCTCGAACTCGTCGCGGAACTTCTTGACGAACGAGAGACACGGCATCGCAGCGGCGTCGGCGAGCGGACAGATGGTGGTGCCCATCATGTGCCCCGCCACCGACTCGAGGGTGGCGAGGTCGTCCATCGAACCGCCGCCCGTCCTGATGCGGTGGAGGATCTTCTCCAGCCAGCCCGTACCCTCGCGGCACGGCGTGCACTGTCCGCACGACTCGTGCGAGTAGAAGTGCGCGATGCGCTCCATGACCCGCACCATGTCGGTGGTCTCGTCCATGACGATCACGGCTGCCGAACCGAGCATCGAGCCGCGCTTCGCCAGCGAGTCGAAGTCCATCGGCAGATCGGCGCATTCTTCGGCTCGGAGCACGGGAACGGAGGAGCCGCCGGGAATGACGGCCTTGAGCTTCTTGCCGGGCCGGAGCATGCCCCCGCAGACGTTTTCGATCATGTCGATGAGCGGGTAGCCGATCGGCAGCTCGTAGACGCCGGGCTTCTTCACGTGCCCGGAGATCGCGTAGAGCTTCGGCCCGGTATTGCGCTCGTCGGTACCGATCGACGCGAACCAATCCGCGCCGCGCTCGATGATGAGCACCGGGCAGACGAGCGTCTCGACGTTGTTGATGGTCGTCGGGCAGCCGTAGAGTCCCGCCTGCGCGGGGAAAGGCGGTTTGAGCCGCGGGTTGCCGCGACCACCCTCGAGCGAATCCATGAGGGCGGTCTCTTCGCCGCAGATGTAAGCACCGGCTCCGCGGTGAACGACGACGTCGCAGTGATAACCCGAGCCGAGGATGTTCGGCCCGCACAGCCCGGCCGCGTACGCCTCATCGACGGCTGCCTGCACGCGTTGCGCCGAAAGTACGTACTCACCGCGAATGTAGATGAATGCCTTCGAGGCGCGAATCGCGAACGCTGAGATGAGGCATCCCTCGACGAGGAAGTGCGGATCCATCTCCATCAGCAGCCGGTCCTTGAAGGTGCCGGGCTCGGACTCGTCCGCGTTGCAAATCAAGTAGCTCGGTCGCTCGGGACTGGGATTCTTCGGCATGAAGGACCACTTCATGCCCGTCGGGAATCCCGCTCCACCACGTCCGCGCAGCCCGGAGGCCTTCACCATGTCGATGATGGCGTCGGGTTGCATGGCGAGAGCCTTCTTCAAGGACTCGTAGCCGCCGCGCGAACGATAGACCTCGAGCGTCCAGGACCGGTCGATCCCGACGTTGCGGGTCAGCACCTTTTCCACTGGGCCTCCATCGCGTCTCCCGGCGAGAGAGCGGGTGTCTCTCGCCCGTGCCGTGGCGGAGCCTGGCGCTCCGCTTTGCCCGCCGACCCCTGCTCATGCCGCGCGCCGCCATCGCCCGGGCGCGGCGTCGAATCGATCGCCGCTACTCGACGAGCACCCGCTCCGGACCCTCTCCCGGGGGGAAAGGCGGCTGCTTTCCCTGGGCGAGCGCGTCGAGCAGGGCGTCCGTGCGCGCGATGTCGAGATCCTCGTAGAAATCGTCGTTGACTTGCATCATCGGCGCGGTTCCGCATGATCCGAGGCACTCGACGGTGACCAAGGTGAAGAGCCCGTCCGCGGTCGTTTCGCCGACCTCGATGCCGAGCCTCTTTTTGATGTGATCGAGCACGCTGTCGCTTCCACGCAGCATGCACGACACCGTGCTGCAGAGCTGGAGTAGGTACTTTCCGCATTCCGACGTGCGGTACATCGTGTAGAAGGTCGCGATGCCGTGCACGTAGGCCGCCGGCAGCGCGAGCTTCGTCGCGATCCAGTTCTCACCATCGAGCGTCACGTAGCCTGCGCGCTCCTGCACGAGGTGCAGGAGGGGCATCACGGCGCCGCGCGGCTTCGGGTACTTGGCGATGATCTGATCCGCGCTCTTCTCGAAAGATGCGTCGTACACGGGTGATTCTCTCCGCGCTCAGCGGTCGACTTCGCCCATTACGGGGTCGAGACTGCCGATGATGGCGACGACGTCGGCGATCTGCCGGCCGATGGCTATCTTCTCGATGCACTGCAGATTGACGAACGCGGCGGGGCGAATGCGACAGCGGTAGGCCGCCGGACCGCCGTCGCTGACGACGTGGAAACCGAGCTCGCCTTTCGCGCCCTCGATCGCGTGGTAAACCTCGCCTTTCGGCGGGTGGATGCCCTCGGTGAGGATGATGAAGTGGTGGATGAGGTCCTCCATGGAGGTGAGGACCTTCTGCTTGGGCGGCAGCACCACCTTGGGCGCGTCGGCGTTGAGCGGGCCGTCCTCGATGCGATCGAGCGCCTGGCGAACGATCTTCGACGACTCCCGCATCTCGTAGATCCGCACGAGGTAGCGGTCGTAGACGTCGCCGACTTGCCCGTAGGGGATCTCGAAGTCGTACTCGTCGTAGCCGAGGTAGGGCGAGGCCTTGCGCACGTCCCATTCGACGCCCGAAGCGCGCAAGACGGGCCCCGAGACGCCGAGGGCGATCGCATCCTCGCGGCTGAGCACGCCGACGTTCTGCGTGCGGTCGAGCCAGATGCGATTGCGCGTGAGCAGGGCTTCCATCTCGTCGTAGATGGCGACGACGGCGTCGTTGAAGCGCCGCACGTCCTCGAGCCAGCCGGGCGGAGTATCGCGAGCCATGCCGCCGATGCGCATCGTGGAAGTCGTCAAGCGCGCGCCGGTCAGCTTCTCGTAGATGTCGTAGAGAATCTCGCGCTGCTGGAACGTGTAGAAGAAGACCGTCGCCGCCCCCAGGTCGAGCGCGGCCGTACCGAGCCAGAGCAGATGCGCGGAGATGCGAGCGAGCTCGCAGCAGATGACGCGCAGATAGCGGCAGCGCGGCGGCACTTCGATGTCGAGCAGCTTCTCGACCGCCATCACGTACGCGACGTTGTTCGAGAGCGGCGCGAGATAGTCCATGCGGTCCGTCCATGTGACGAACTGCTGCCAGGTTTTGTTCTCGGCGATCTTCTCGAAGCCGCGGTGCAGATAGCCGATCTCGGCGCGGCACGAGCGCACGATCTCGCCGTCGAGATCGAGGACGAGCCGCAGCACCCCGTGAGTCGACGGGTGGCTCGGCCCCATGTTGATCGTCACCGACTCGCCGTCGTGCAGGACGCGAGCGTTCGCGGACACAAGTTCGCTCATGCGCGATCCTCGTGGGGTCGTTCCATGGTCAGCATTTGAGGGGGAAGTCCTTGCGAAGCGGATGCCCCTCGAAGTCGGGAGTCATCAGGATACGCCGATGATCCGGATGCCCTTCGAAGACGACCCCGAACATGTCGTAGCACTCGCGCTCGAGCCAGCCAGCCCCCGGCCAGAGATCCACGGACGAGGGCAGCGATGGCTCGGCGCCGAGGGGTACCTTCACGCGCAACCGTGAGTTGCGGGTGAACGAGTAGAGCGTGTACACGACTTCGAAAGGGAACTCGCGAGCGGGCCAGTGCACCGCCGTGACGTCGGCCAAGTAGTCGAATGCGCAGGCCGGATCGTCGCGAAGCAGCGCGAGAACCTCTTCGATCGACTCGGCCTTCACGACGAGAGTGCGCTCTTCGCGGAAGTCGTCCTCGCCGAGCACGGCGTCGGGAAACTCGTCTCGAACGCGTTGCACCGCCGAACCATCGTCCCAACCGCGCTGAAGCCCGGGCGCCAAGCCTCTCTCGCTCAGCATCTCAGTTGTCCCATTCGAGGGCGCCGCGGCCCCACTCGTAGATCAAGCCGATCGTGAGGATCGCGAGGAAGATCATCATCACCCAGAAAACGAACCAGCCCTCTTCGCTGCCAGCCTTCGCACGGAGCACGCGAGCCCACGGATAGAGGAACACCGCTTCGATGTCGAAGATGATGAAGAGCATCGCGACCAGGTAGAACTTCACGGAGAAGCGCCCGCGAGCCGACTCGAACGGCTTGACACCGCACTCGTAGGGCGTCAGATCCGTCGTCCGCCGCGACCGTGGTCCCGCAATCGCCGAGAGCCCGATGATCGCCACGGGCGTGGCGATCGCCACACCGGCGAGAACGAGAAAAGACAGCAGATTCGTGTCCATCCCAGCGCGCTCTCCACATGGCGATGACGGCGCCCAGAACCGCGATAAGTCGGGTCCGGCGCCGGACCGCGGATGCTACCAACGGCCTCATTGCGGTGTCAATGTAACCGGTTTGTGTCGGCCGTTAGGCCGAGGCACGTCCGCCCAGTGACCCACCGCGAACCGGGCCATTCTCTGACAAAGTCGCTCCCGTGGGTACCGAGAGCCTCTGAAGGATCCAACAAAAAGGCCCCGGAAAGATCCGGGGCCTAAGGCTAACTCAGTAGACGAACGAGTTTGGTCAGAGTCCGCCGCCACCACCGTCGCCCTGTCCCGTGACGGCCTTGTACTTCTCGATCTTCTCTTGCTCCCGGCGGATGCGCTCTTCTTCGGCCTGCTTCTTCTCTTCGTATTCCTTCTGCTGCTGATCGACGGCCGCGTTGAAGGCTTCGGTCTCCCGCTTCTGGAGCGCGGTGGCCTTGAACTGTTCGGCAGTGGAGTTCTTCTTCACGGCCAGCGACTTGTCGGCTGCCGTCGCGGCCTCCTCCCACTTCTGCATCTTGATGTAGGCGAAGGCCATCTGGTTGTAGCCGAGGTGCTTGTTCTCGCCGCAGTCCACCGCCTTCTGGGCCCATTGGACGGTGCCGTTCCAATCGGCGAGCGCCGGCGTGGCGCTGGCTTGGGAGATGCTCAGCATGGCGGAGCAGTTCTTGGGTTCCATCTTGAGGACCGTCTGGTACTCGGCGATGGCTTCCTTGTACTTGCCGCCGCCCAGGTACGCGTCTCCGAGGCGCTTGTGAGAGTCGGCGCTCTTCTCGACATCGACCAGCTTCTTCGAGATGTCGATGGCCTTCATATAGAGCTGGTCCTTGCGCTGCCCGTTCTGCTCGCGGACCGCCATCTCGAGGAGGGCACCCGAGTATTGCGACAGCGTCGGACCGTGCTTCGCATTGCGCGCGACGGCCTTGCCGAAGGCGTCCTCGACGCACTTCCAGTCGCCGGTGGCGCGGCACGAAGAACCGAGCGCGACGGCAACGGGGAAGTTCGCGCCGGGATTGGCCTGACGCAGGTCTGCGATGGCGCGGTCGAACTGGCGCGTCTGGAAGAGCGCGAGGCCACGGAATTGATGCAAGAGTTCCTTGTCGTTGGCGGACTCCGCCAGCGACTGCGCTTTGTCGAGCGTCGCGATGACGTCGTTGTACTTCCTGAGCTGGAAGAGCGACTGGGCCAGATTGCCGTGGTAGGCGAATTTACCGGGGTTGATATCGATCGCCTTGTTGAACGAGACGACCGCATCGTTGTACTTCTTCAGCTTGAGGTAGCTGTTACCGACCATGTAATGGCCGAAGTCGTACTCAGGGGCGTTGGCCAGAGTCGCTTCGAACTCCGCGATCGCCTCGACGTACTTGCCCTGCTTGAAGTAGGACATGCCGAGTTCCCAGTCGGCCAGAACGGCCGTGCCAGCCGCCGCGGCGCAGAGAAGCACGGCGACGGTCAGTCGGCCGAGATTCTTGGTGAGGTGGGTCATGGTCGTTTCCTCCGATCGGGAGTCGCGGTAGCACCGCCGCCCCGGCGCCCGCCTCGCGAGCACTAGGAAGTTTGCCTTCAAAACCCGGCGGTTTCACGTCGACGTGACTCGTATCGCGGTTCGGCATCAGCAAGAACTTTCGCCATGGGTTCGCCGCTCTTCCTTCGTCGGTGAGAGACGCGGCGAAGCCGCTCCCCGACGAGAGTGCCCGAGAGGGTGCCCCAGAGAGTGTTCCGGGCGACCCGAAGGCGAGGGGTGGCGAGAGAAAGCCCGGCTCCCGTCAGGGGAGCCGGGCGGCAGCGAATCATTCGAGGGTGAAGTTCACCATGACGGTGAAGTAGACGTCGACCGGTCTGTTGTTCTGCATCGCCGGCCGGTAACGCCACTGACTGACGGCGGCGACGGCGCGATCGGCGAATCCGAGATCGCCCGGCGGCTCTCGGAGGACCTTGATGTCGCCCACCGTCCCGTCCTTTCGGATGACGGCTTGGAGGAACACCTTGCCTTCGATGCGCGCCCGGCGAGCAAGCTCAGGATACTCGGGCTGCACCTTGGTCTCCGGAATGAGTTCGGGGACCGTCACGCCACCGATTCCGGCCATGAGCGGTCCTGTGACGGGTGGTGGTTCGGGCTCGCCGATGAGCACGTCGACGTCGGGCGGGATGTCGTCGATCTCGACGATTTCCGGCTCGGGTTCGATGATCGGTTCCGGTTCGTCGGGTGTGGGATCGGGAACCGGCACCTTCTTGGTGATCTCCTTCCGCTGGATCTGCTGGCGTTCCACCTTGGGAGGAGGCGGCACGTACTTGCGGATGATGACCGGCTTCTTCTCGCTTGCGACATCGCGCGGCTTCGACTTGAACTCGGGGAACGTGATCATCGCGAGCACGATGTGAAAGAGAACGGCGATCGCGATGAAGACCGCGTTATGCCGAAGGCCCTGCTCTTCGAAGCCTTCCTGGAGGAAGATCTCGCTGATGGCGATTGGCGTCCCGTGCTTGTCGACCGCGCTGAAAGCCTGCGGACTGGGGATGTGGCCATCGGACTTGGCTGCCATGGTTTTACGGCCCTCCTCTTCAGTTGCAGGTGGTTTCGAACGGGTTCTGACCGAAGAGGGCGATGTAGTCGTTGACCTCGGAGTGCGTCGGGATCGAGATGTTCGGCGCCTTGTTCAGCAGCGCCAAGCCGCCTTGGTCTTTCGGCTTCGCGGCGCGCATCAACTCGTCGTAGACGGAGACCATTTGCTGAAACGGGGCGTTCGGCTCCGAGTAGATGATGATCGGCTTGTCGGGCCAGCTCTCGAGCTTGGGCTGGATGTAGGGGATGATGTCCTCCCGCACCGCAGAACGGCAGTCCATCATGATCTCGCCACTATCGAGAATCTTGAAGAAGATCGCTGCTTCCTCCTCGGTTGACGATGTCTGCTTCTCGTCCGAGGGCAGCTTGAAGTCGAGTCCCTTCGTCGCCGAGAACACGGTCGTCACCATGAAGAAGATGATCAGCAGAAAGGCGATGTCGGCCATCGATGCCGTGGGAATCTCGGCCGTCGGCGATTGAGTGCTCGTAGTTAGTTTGCCCATGCCTACACCTCAACCCGCTTCGACGGTGCGCTGCTCGGTGAGCAGGACGACGGTTTCGACGCCGGCTCTCCGCAGCATGTCCATCGTCTCGTCGATGAGACGATAGGGCGTGTTTCCGCCCGCCTTGATGACGAAGGGCAAAGTCGGATTCGCCGCGGACACGGCGCTCACCTGCGCCGAGAGCGAAGTCAAGTCCGGGATGTTGATGGACATGTCTTCACCGTTCGAGAACTTGTAGCCGAATGTGCCGTCCTCGTACTTCGTGATCACGACGAACGCGGACCCCTTGGGCAGTTCTTCGCGGTAAGAGGACACCGGGAGCTGGACCTGGGTCCTGTCGACATCGAACTTCGTCGTGACCATGAAGAAGATGATCAGCAGAAAGGCAATATCGGCCATCGATGCCGTCGGAATGGTCGCGCCGACGATCTGGCCTCGTCTGATGCGCATCCGCGCCTCCCGTCACGCCCTCGACTGCGCGTGCGTTTCGAGAATGACGTTGGACGTGGTTTCCATTTCGCGGATGTAGTTGCCGATCTTGGTCATGTAGAAGTTGTAGGCCGGCGACGTGAACACCGCGACCATGAGGCCGGCGGCGGTCGTGATCAGCGCGACCGAGATGCCCTTCGCGACGGCGCCGGGGTTGTTGAGGCCCTGCGCGGCGATCACGTCGAACGACTGAATCATGCCGACGACCGTACCGAGGAAGCCCATGATCGGGGCGATGGTCGACATGAGGGCGAGCACCCACACCCAGCGTTCGAGGCGCGCGATCTCGTGGAGCGCGGCGTTTTCGAGGAGGTTCTCCATCTCCTCTTTCTTGGCGCCCCAGCGCAGCACCGCTGCCTTCACGAGAGCCGCGGTGGGGCCCTTGTAGGCCTCGCAAGCCTTGCCGGCCTTTTCGATCTCGCCAGCGAGGAGGTGGCGACGGACCGTCGAAACCAATTCGGCGGTCTTGGTGCGCGCGCGGAAGTAGAGCATCCACCCACGCTCGAGAACGACGATGAGTCCGATGATCGAACACATCAGGATGGGCCACATGACCCAGCCGCCGTCGATGAAGTACTTGACGACAGTTCCGCCGAAATTACCCACCATGCCTCCTTGAGGGACGGCCGCCCGCCAGGACACGACGAACCGAGGCGCCGAAAGCGCGAAGCCGCGGGTCAGGGGTCCGCGACGCCTCGCCAACGCTCATCCGGTGTCGAATTCCTGGCCGCATGTGCCGCGTTTGTCACCGCCAATCCGGGAACGCACTCGTAACGCTTGCAAGTAACCGTTTTGTTGGGCCGAAGCGTCGCCGATGTTACGAGGCGCCCTAGGGGGTGTCAAGGAAAGTACCCCGCAACGAAGCCCGGCGGGTCAGCGAACCGCGCTGCTCCAAAGCAGCACGGTTCGCCGTGAACATTTGACGGTCGAGATAGATCGTCCGACGGCCTCTCGATCATGGATCCGCGCGCGGAACGGCGGCTCCCGGGATCAGCGGACGGCGTCTTCGCCGAGTTGAACGCCCAGCGTCTCGAGGAGCGTGCCGACGACGCGTGCATAGGTGACTTCGGCGTTGTTGTAAGCGACGATCGCCGAAATCTCGCGCTGCTCCGCTTCGCGCTGGTCCTTCTGGAATTGAAGCACCTGGAACGCCGTGGAAAGTCCGTTCTCGTAGCGCTTCTGTTCCGCCTCGAGCTTCTTGCGCTGAAGCACGAGATTCGCCCGCGCGGATGCGACGCGACGGGCGTTCGTCTCGAGGTCGCGGACGGCGTCGCGCACTTCGACGCGCGCGCGAAGCCTGGTCTGTTCGAGACGAAGCTCCGACTGATCGACTCCGATGCGTGCCCGCGCGTACTCGGCGCGCGCGCGGCGATTCATCAGCGGATACGCGAATTCCAGCCGCACCGTCCAGAAGGTGTTCTCGAGGTCGGGGATCTCGCTCAAGCTCTCGCTCTTACCCTGATCGACGGGCCGGAACTCGACCTGCTCGACAGGAACGAACCCGACGTCGTCGGGAGTGCCGGGAATGCCGTCCGGTCCCGGATCGAAGATGGTTCCGGTGATGGTCTCGGGAACGTAGTCGAAGCTGTTGCCCGTCGCGCTGTAACTGCCGACCACGCGCAGATCGGGGCGCGTCTGATTGCGCTGGGCGCGTTCGCTGAGCATGGCGCTGCGCAGGTCGATTTCGGCCTGCTCGATGTCTGGGCGCTTCGCGAGTGCGGTCTGCAACGCTTCGTCGAGGGAGACGGATCGCGGACTGAAGCCGGGCTCGTCGAGGGGCTCGATCGGCAGCATCCATTCCGGTGAATCGTCCGGAACGCGCATCAGTTGGCGCAGCAGGTCGCGCGCGCGCTCGAGATCGGCTTCGGCGACGATGACGCCTTCTTCGCGGCTCGCGACCTCGGCCTCGGCCTGCGTCACGTCGATCGGCGGCAACGTACCGACTTCGACGCGGATCTTGGTCTGGGCAAGAAAGTCCTCGGCCAGCGAAAGCGACTGACGAGCGACATCGAGCGATTGCTCCGCGCCGACCATGTTCCAGTACGCCTGGACGGTCCGTTCGACGACATCCATCGTCCGGGTGCGCAGTTCCGCCTCCGAGATTTGCAAGCTGTTCTTTGCGAGTTCGATGGAAGCCGTGTTGACTTCGAGCCCGAAGTTGCGCAGCAGCGACTGCGAGTACTGCAGCGTGAGCGTCGACGATTGCGAGACCGGAACGAAGCGGAACTCGCTCAACGCGTCGGCCGTGTACTCGTTTGCCGAGTCGCGATAGCTCAGAGTCGCGTCGAATCGACCGCCGATCTGCGTCGGGTCGGCATACGACATCTGCACGTCGTCCGTCTCCGATCCGAGCCGGGAGAACGTACTGGAGGGTTCCTCGGTCGTCTTCTCGCGCGCGTAGCTCGCGCCGACGGAGGGATCGAACACGGATCGCTCCACGTCGACGCCGTACTCGGCGCGCTTCGGGTCGAGACGGGCGACGGCGATCTCGAGGTTCCTCTCGAGCGCCACCTTCACCGCGTCGCGGATTGCGAGCTTGACCGACTGCTCTTGCGGCTCGATGGCGAGCGAGACGTGAACGAGAGCCGCGATCGAGAAGACGAGGGCGAGAAGCCCCGCTTTTCTATTCATGAGAGACCTTCCTCCACCATCGGTCGGGCTTCATCGAAGAGCCGGCCCCCGGGGGCCTCTCTCGTCGTCGACAGGGTTAAACGGGCCCGGAGGCCCTAGCGTTGCCCGGAATTCGAGAGAACGTGCTTCCTCCGCCCGGTGGCAGGCTACTTCGAGACCGGGCTCGATCGTACGCAACGGGGGATCTTCGGCCCGGCAAACATCGACGGCCAAGGGACATCTCGGATGGTAGGCGCAGCCTTGCGGGCGGTCGATCGCCGAGGGGATTTCCCCGGCCACGGGAAAGCGCCTCGCGCGGGCCTGCTCGGGATCGGGCGGCGGCGAGGACGCAAAGAGCGTGCGCGAGTAGGGATGGCAGGGATCGGTGGCGACCCGCGCGGAGGGTCCGATCTCGACGACCCTGCCGAGATAGAGCACCGCGATGCGGTCGGCGAGGTGCCCGACGATCGCCAGGTCGTGGGCGATGAAGAGGTACGCCATCCCGTGTCGGGCCTGAAGATCCGCGAGCAGGTTCACGATCTGCGCGCGTACCGAGACGTCGAGCGACGAGACGGGCTCGTCGCAAACGACGAAGTCGGGGCGCAACGCGAGCGCGCGGGCGATGCCGATGCGCTGGCGCTGCCCTCCCGAGAACTCGCGCGGATAGCGTGAGAGCGCACCCGTATCGAGGCCCACCTCCTCGAGGAGGGGCACGACGTTCTCGGCGAGCGAGCGCCGCGTCGCGAGACCGTGAATCAGGAGCGGCTCGCCGACAAGTTGCAGAACGGTCATGCGGGGATTCAGGGCGGCGGCCGGATCCTGGAACACGATCTGCATGCGCCGCCGCAGGCGGCGTAGCGAAGCCGCGTCGAGCTCGCGCACGTTCGATCCGTCGAAGAAGATCGAACCCGCGTCCGCCTCGATGAGCCGGAGGACAGCACGGCCGATCGTCGTCTTGCCGGATCCGGATTCGCCCACGAGCCCCAGGATCTCGCCCCGGCCCACGCTGAAATCGACTCCATCGACCGCGCGCAGGAGCCGCCGCTTTCCCCAGAGTCCTTCGCGGACCTCGTAGTTCTTGACGAGACCCTCGACCCGCACGAGGGGGGCCGTCATGTCGTCACCGTTTCGCGAACGCATGCGACGCGCCGGCCATCCGGACGCGAGACCAGCGGCGGAATGGACTCGCGGCAGACAGCCTCCGCATCCGGGCAGCGCGGATGGAATGCGCAGCCGGTGGGCAGGCGAGCGAGATTGGGCACCGTCCCGGGGATCGCCGCGAGCGCGCCGCGCGGCACACCGGCGCGCGGAAGCGCGGCGAGCAGGGCGCGCGTGTACGGATGCCGAGGATCGCGGAAGAGGTCGTCGACGGGTGCTTCCTCGACGATGCGCCCCGCATACATGACGAGGACGCGATCGCAGACGGAAGCGACCACTCCGAGATCGTGCGTGATCAGCAAGATGCCCAATCCGCGCCCGCGAGCGAGGCCGGCCAGGAGGTCGAGAATTCCCGCCTGGGTCGTCACGTCGAGCGCTGTCGTCGGCTCGTCGGCGACGAGAACGCGCGGTCGCGCGGCGAGCGCCATGGCGATGAGCGCGCGCTGTTTCATGCCTCCCGAGTACTGGTGCGCATACTCGCGGGCGCGGCGCTCCGGGTCCGCGATGCCGACGCTCTTCAATACCTCGACCGCTTCGGCCCACGCTTCGGCTTTGGAGACGTCGCGATGGGCGCGAATCACGTCGACGATCTGGGTGCCGATCCGTACGACCGGGTTGAGCGCCGTCGAGGGCTCCTGCGGCACGTAGGCCAGCCCGGCGCCCCGGTACGCGCGTATCGCGGACTCGGGCAGCGCGGTCAACTCGATGCCTTCCAAGAAAACATGACCGGAGGCGAGGCGTCCCGGCTCCGGCAAGAGCCGAAAGAGAGCCAGCGCGGTGGCGCTCTTGCCGCATCCCGATTCGCCGACGAGGCCGACGATCTCGCCGTGCGAGACCGTGAACGAAACCCCATCAGCGGCGGCAACGCGGCCGTCTCGATGCGGGAACTCCACGACGAGGTCTCGCACGTCGAGGAGGGTCTCCCCGGCACTTCGTTCGGCCATGCGCGCGATTATGCCCGATCCGATGAGCGGGGCTCCCTTTCGGCCGGCGGCGCGGCCGTTGATCGCCAGAGACCGGAGTCTTCGCGAGCCAAGCCCTGCGCGGCAAGGTGGCCGAGGTGCGCCAGCGTCTGCGCGGCGGCGAGGCGCAACGGGACGCCCTGATCCTCGGCGTAGGCGAGCGAGGCGATCTCCTCGAGCGCGCGCGGCGCGCGATCGAGCGCGGCGAGGACGAGGGTCCCTCGCTTCTCGCGATGCTCGCGCGCGCGACGCAGAAAGTCCGCGGAAAGCGGGGGCCCGTGGGATGGGAAGAGCGTTCGCAGCGAAGCCTCCTCGAGGCGGCGCAACGAAGCCAGGTAAAGCCCCATGTCGCCGCCGTCCGGGGGAATGACGATTGTCGACAGCCCGCTCACAAGATCCCCGGTGAGCGCCAGCCGGCGCGACTCGTCGACGATCGCGACGTGGCCGGGCGCGTGTCCCGGCGTGTGCCAGACGCGGAAGGTCGCCCCGCGCAGATCGAGTGCCTCGCCGTCCTCGAGATCCGGACCAAAGGCCGCGTGCGCAGGAGCATCCACGGCGAGCCTTTGACGAGTCCACGCGTGCGCCCTGACCGGAAGCCGGCGTTCGCGGGCGAGCGCCAACGCCCCGGCCACATGATCGCGATGGTGGTGGGTGAGCAGGATCGCGACCGCCGCGTCGCCGTCGGCGAGACGCCGCTCGATCGTCGCTTGAAGCCGTGCCACTTCGCCGAGCGCGGCGGATCCGGGATCGACGACGACGAACGCACGTCCGCCGGCGAGGTACGCGTTCGTATGGGTCGCCGGCGGGATGGTCTCTGTTCGCTGCGGGACGATCCAGATGCCCGGCGAGGGCTCGATTCGTGGAGCCGCTTCTTCGAGGGCATTCACCTCAGCCACCACGCTCGCGATGTCGGCCGCGGGCAGGTCGCGAGGCAGATCGCGCAGCACGCGCAAAAGCGGGAGCACGGGCGGGGCGATCGAGCGCAAACCCCGGGACCACTCGTCGAGCGCAGGAGCAGCACCGACGAACTCGGCCGCCTCGATCTCCTCCGGTTGCGGCAGCGGGTCGAACAAGGGTGGGCTCGGGCCGTCCTGGACCCCGACGAAAAACTCTGTCCGGAAGCGCACCGGGTAGAGCGGCGGCGTGACGCGGACGCCCGCCTCGATGAGCGCGGCAGGATCGACGACGAGACCGGTCTCTTCTCGCAGTTCCCGCGCCGCGCAGCGCGCGTGGGCGCCCGGCGCATTCGGCTCGTCGGCGTCCTCGAGTCGCCCGCCTGGAAAGGCCCATTGCCCCGGCAGGAATCGTGAGCGCCGCGCGCGGAGCCCGAGGAGGATCGAGAGCCCTTGTTCTTCGCGCGCGACGAGAACGACGAGCGCGCTCTCGCGGAGGCGCGTCGACGGGTCTCGCGAAGCGCCAAGGCTCACTGGGCTCTCCTCAGCGGGAGCGACGACGGGCGTTCGCTCGCCGTCGACGCACGGACTTCACGCCACCTCGCCGCGGCGCGCAGCGCCGAGGACCTTCTCGAACCCCGCGACGACATCTCCCATCTGCTCGGGTCCGGCAAGCAGAACGTCCTGCTTGATCCAGATCGTCGTGTCACAGAGTTCCTCGCAGACCGGAAGACGATAGGAGGCGTAGCTCCGCGGGAAGACATCGGCCCACTTCGTGCCGCCCCCCGTGGGACGCTCGGCAAACCATGCCCAGAAGTCCTGCTTGTAGAGCGGCGTCGTGTAGCCCGGAGCGGCGGGGATCCCTTCCGCCTGCAAGGCCTTGATGATGGCCGCCTTGCCTTGCGGGAAGATGCCCGGATCGAGCCGCACCATGTAGATGTGGCAGGCGTGGGCCGTCACCCGCGGATCGGTTTCGGGTACGTGCAGGCCCTCGAGTCCCGCCAAGCCGTCGTCGAGTGCGTGCATCGAAGCCTGCCGGATTCGCTGCTGCTCCGGGAGCCGGTCGAGACCAGCGAGGAGCACCGCGGACTGGAACTCCGAGAGCCGGTAATTGAAGCCTGCCGTCGCGTGGTGGTACCACTCTCCGCCCAGCTTGCGACCGCAGTTGTGATATGACCAAGCGAGTTGAAAGACCTCCTCGTCGTTCGTGAGGATGATCCCGCCCTCGCCGGCGGTGATGTTCTTGCTCGACTGGAAGCTGAACGTTCCGGCGCTGCCGATGGCGCCGACGGGCGTGCCGTTCCACTCGGCGAGCCAGGCCTGCGCGGCATCTTCGACGATGACCAAGCCGTGCCTGCGCGCGATGCCGCCGAGCGCATCCATGTCGCAGGGCCGCCCGCCGATATGAACCGGCATGATCGCTTTGGTCCGGGGAGTGATGGCCGCTTCGACAGCCTTGGGATCGAGGTTGTGCGTGCCCGGCTCGACGTCGGCGAAGACGGGGACCGCGCCGATCGCCAGCGCGGCAAGTCCCGTCGCCATGAACGTGTAGGGGCTCGTGATCACCTCGTCACCGGCTTGGACGCCCGCAGCGACGAGCGCGATCTGGATCGCCACCGTGCCGTTGCAGCAGGCGACACCGAAACGGGCCTTGTGCATCGTCGAGTAGCGGCACTCGAGTTCGCCCACCTTGGGTCCGCCGATGCCCCACACCCCCGAGTGCAAGACCTCGACGAGCGCGCGTTCTTCCTCGGCGCCCCAAACCGGCCACTTCGGCCACGGACCCTTGCGAACGGGTTCTCCGCCATGAATCGCGAGCTTGCTGACGGACGTCGACACGAGAACCTCCTCACGCGAACGCGCGCGAGCGACATGATGCACCGGGCCCGTCCTCTCTCACAACGCAAGGTGTGCTAGCTTGCTTGAGTTCCGGGGGGAATGCGTGGAACCCGCCTCGCCGCGGGCTCGGCCGGGCGTGCGGGGTAACTAAGGAAGGGGTGTGGGGCATGAGTTCCTCGAGAACCTCCGAAAAAGAGCGTCAGACAGCCGCGGTCTTGCTGGTCGTCTTCGCATCGCTCCTCTTCGCCGCGATGATCCTCGAAGTGATGCTCATCACGAATTCGGACCGCAACACGCTCTGGACCGACTTCGTCTCCAAGAGTTCGCTATCGTTCGTGATGCCCTACTTCTTGGCCTATCTGGTGATCGGTGGGGCGGGACTCGCCGGGACGGTCGGCCTGATCCTCGTTTATGGACAGGGCGTCGGCTTCTTGGCCGAGCTGACCCGCCTGGCGGCGCTGGCGTACTTCACGATCAGCTATTGGCTGTGGTCGGCGGTCTGGATCGTCGAGCACAAGCTCACGTTGCTCGCCGAGACTCCGACCGATCCGCCCGAGTGGGTGCTCAACGCCTACGCGGCGTCCGACGCCCTCTGGGCGTTGCCGTCGTGGGGCTCGATGGGACCCGCGATCGGAATGTTCTCCGGGCTCGCTTGGCTGCTCTGGCGTGGGGCGCGACTGCTTCCTAGGGCCGCCGCGGTCGCTTTCGGCCTCATGGCAGCGTCGCGCTTCCTGAGCTTGATCTACGTGGGCATCACGGGCGGTGCGCTCGGCAACACCGGCGACGCAGATTTCGCCTTCTACAACGACGCCGCGTTCAACGTGGGCCGGATCGTCGCGTTCCTATTGGCCGCGGCCGCGCTCGTCTCCGAGAAAGGCGTTTTCTCTCGCTCGTCCCGGGTCGGCTGAGCGCCGAGCCAGTTCCCGCCGTCCACGCGATAATGCTGCGCGGGTCGTCGTTCGACCGACCCGCGAGAGCGAGGCGATGGACGATCGCGATCCGGTACTCGTCGCGCTACGGCTGCTCGCGGATCGGGCGCGCACGCTCGCTGAGCGTCATCCGTGGCGCGGCCCGCAAGGCGTTCGGACGGGCGAGCTCGAGTTGTCGCTGCGCATTCCGCTGGGCGAATCCCCGGAATGGCTGCACGACGAAAGCCAGAAGGCCGCCGCTGCCATCGAGCAGGGCGTGCGCGATCTCCTCGCCCACGCCGGCGCCTTCGATCCTGGGCGCGTGCTCTGCCTGCGATGCCGTTCGACCGAATGCGACGATGCCCGTCCGCCGGCTCCGCGGGACGTCTTTGCCGGCTACGGACCGACGGGCGTGCCGCGATATCAGGATTTCGCGCAGCTCCTGCTGAACTGTCAGGATCCGCGGGTCGAGGTGCTCTACGACGAAGGCTCGGACGCGCTCGTGGCTTTGATCCAGAAAGAAGCCGACCTGACCGCCGACCTGCTGGACGCGTTCCGGGACCGCGAGCGGGGGTACCGCATCCATGGACAGATCTGCGCGGGCTGGTACCGAATTCGAAACGGACGGGAGCACTCGGGCCCCTTCGCGCTGACCTTTCAGATCGTCTCCTCCCGTCCGGGCACTCGCGGGCGAAGGTACGGGGTGAACGTCCTGGGCAAGGGTCCCGGGGGAGAGTCCCTGGAGCATCTTCACGATCGAATCAGCGCCTTGCCGTGGACGGGGGCGCTGCGCTGGGCCCAGACCGTCTTGGACAAGATCGAGCGCGACGACCATGCACGGGCCGCCCCCGCAACGATCGCGAGGCGAATCGACGGGCTCCTGACGGGCTTCGCACGCCGCCTCGAACGTGGAGAGCGCGCTCGGGGACGCCGGACCGCGCATGCCGAGGATCGCCATCGCGAGGGCACTAGGCCCACTCGCATGGCGGTCCTCGATCTCGAACGCGCCAGCCCGGACGAGCTGCTCATCGACGTCCGCGCGGGGACCTTCGTCGTCTTGGGAGAACGCGGCCGGGCCCATGTCTTCAACGAGTCCGGGAAGCTGGTCACCTCGGTCCGCTACCCGCCTCAAACGATCGAGCGCCGGCGTCGCAGCGGTTTGTGGCGAGTCGCCAGTCCCGAGGAAGCCGCACGGCTCCGGTCCGCGGACTCTCGGAACTGAGCCCGGGCTGCCTCACTCGTTCGTTTGCTTTCTTTCTGGGATGGACGCGGGCCCGCCGGAGCCTAGATTGGGCCCAAGACGGTCTGTGGGCCGGCGGAGAAAGCCGGCGCAACCAGGGAGAGTGGCGATGTGGTGGAAGCAGTGGGAGAACGGCGAGGGTTCTCTTTCGAGGACGCGCGAAGACGGTGGAGAACGGCATTTCGAGATCACGAGGCCGCTGCCGACGACGCCACCGGGACCGTCCGCGAACGTATCGCGCGCGGCACTTTCGACGAAGCCGCCCGCGCATGAGACCTCGTCGCTCGGTTCCTTTCTCGTCGACGAGCGCGGGATCATCCTCGCCTTCGATCGCAACGTCGAGAAGCTGACTGGGTGGGAAGCGACCGAAGTCGTCGGCCGCTCGAAGAACTTCGGCTTCTACGAAGACAAAGGAACCCTCGCCGCGTCATCGGCTCGCCCGCTCTACGACGGCGACATCCCGCGCGCGACGACGCCCTCGGTCGTCCCGCTGACCCTTCATCGCAAGGACGGCGTGAGCCTCGACGTCGAGTCGCTCGTCCGCCCACTCGACGAGCACGGCACGCGCTTCGTCGTCGAAGTCCATCGCGTCGTCGCCCGGCTCGGTGGCTCGAGCGCCGATCGCTCCGCGAACGACCTCGACGAGATCACGGGGCTGCCCGGAGCTCGCACCTTCTTCGAATCGTTGCACGTGCGCTTCGCCGCCGCGGCGGAAGCGGGCCGGCCGCTCTCTCTGCTGCTGATCGACGTCGATCGTCGTGACGCCATCCTCCGCGAGCATGGAGAGGAGGTCTGGCGGCGGATTCTGGAGCGTGTCGCGGGCATCTTGCGCGCGACGCTGCGGCCCGGCGACGAACTCTGCAAACTGGAAGGAAGGACCTTCGCGGCGATCTGCGAATCGGCCGGAAGAAGCGACACGCGGCATCTCGGCGGCCAGATCCGCCGGACGGTCGAGAACTTCGACTTCGCGGGGCCTGAAGAGCGCGGATGCGTGCGCACGACCGTCAGCATCGGCGTCGCGTGCTTCCCGGCCGAGGGTCGCAACCCGGAAGAGCTGCTGCGCCGCAGCCGCGAGGCACTCGTCGAGGCGCATCGTCTCGGCAGCAATCGCGTCTGGTGCTACGTTCGCCGGCCGCGCGTTCACGTCGCGACCGACGTCTGGTTCGACAGCCCGAACGCCCCACGCCTCGGACGGAGCCGCGATCTCTCGAATTCCGGGATTTTCGTCGAAACGAACGAGCCCCTGCCGATCGACATGCGGCTCGGCCTCGCGTTCCATCTTCCCGGTCAGAACGAGGCCGTCCACGTGATCGGCCGGGTGGCCCGGTGCGAAGCGAGCGAAAGCTACACGGGACGGGACGCCGTCGGGCTCGGCATCGAGTTCGAACGCTATACGGACGCGGACCGCTTCCGGCTCGAGACGTTCTTGCACACGGCCCGCATCGACGCGCCGCGCTGACGCTGGGCGCGAGCCGCGGCACCGTCGCCGCGGCTCCGCGCAGTGGTGAACGGCCTCCTCGCGCTGCTCACCATCGTGGCCCGACGAGCCGGGCACGCGCGCGCCGCTTCTTCCAACCCTTCCTGGCCGCCGCCGAACGCCGTGCGCGTTCCGCCGCCTGCTCGCGAGTGAGGCGGCGGGCGTAGGCGTCCACGTCGCGTGGCTCTCTCAGCTCGACCTCATGCTTCTCGTCGCGCGCAAAGTAGTCGCAGAGTGGATCCTCGGGTTTCGCGCGGTACTCGGGGAGTCCGTACTCGCGGCAGATACGCGGACGCGCCTCGTAGATCGTGCAGCGGTCGTCGTCGCCGAGGAACCGGCACCGCCGGTCGACCTGGAGATACCACTTCCCGTCGTCGGACCACACCCACGCACCCTCGTGCAGCAGGTACCAGCGGATGTCTTCGAGTTCGTCCGCTGAACCGGGAGCATCGATCTCGAGCGCAAAGTAGCGGCAGCAGAGAGCCGTGCACGATTCGCAGGGGGGCATCTCCGAGTGCGAACCTGATGCGGCCGGATGCGAAGGCAGGAGCGGGAGCCTTTTTTTCATGAAGCCCTGTCGTGCGGCCCGATGAATGCACGCGGTGGAATCAGGGCCTGGGGAAGATCACGTCGCCGCCGATGATCGTGGCGCTGATCGGGTTGTCGGGCAGGCCCGCCGGGGGCTCCGAGAAGGGATCACGGGCGAAAATCGTGAAATCGGCGAAACGGCCGGGCGCGAGCACGCCCGCTTCGCGCTCTTGGCCGGCCGCGAACGCCGCGCCGCGCGTGAACGCGGCGAGCGCCTCTTCGAGCGTCAGAGCTTCCTGCGGGAGGAATCCTCCCGGCGGTTGCCCGTAGCGATCACGGCGCGTGACGGCCGCGTAGAGTCCGAGACGCGGATCGGGAGACTCGACGGGAAAGTCGGAACCGAAGGCGAGTGGAACGCGCGCATCCAGCATCGATCGCCATGCATAAGCGCCCTGGAGCCGATCCTCGCCGACTCGCGACTCCGCCCATGGCATGTCGCTGGTCGCATGCGTAGGCTGCATCGAAGCGATGACGGCGACGCTCGTCCGGGGCGCTGTAGCCGAGTTGGAAGCGGCGTGCGCTTCCTCGGCGACTTCTCGGAATCGCACGATGTCCTCGCGGGCGACGATCTGCGCGTGCTCGATCCGCGGACGAAGCGACGCTCCCGCCGAACTCGCGTCGAGAGCCAGGGACTCCTCGAGCGCCGCGCGCGCCGCGCCCAAAGCCTCGCGATTGGCGGCATCGCCGATCGCGTGGACGGCGATCTGGAGACCTCGCGCGGCGGCTTCACGCGACTTGCGCTGGAGTTCGTCGGGATTCGTCACCCAGAGCCCTCTCGATTCGGGCTGATCCGAGTACGGCTCGAGCAGACGGGCTCCGCGGCTGCCCAGGGCTCCATCGGCGTAGAGCTTCACGCCGATCACGCGGATGCGTCCATGCACGATGGGACCCGACTCGAGCAGACGTTGATGAAGCGGCGAGCCGTCCGTCGCGTAGGCAGTCACGCGCAACGGAAAGCGGCCAGCGCGCGCGAGGGAGATCATCGTCTCGAGTACGCGGTCATCGATACCCATGTCGTGAACGCCCGTGAGCCCGACGCGCGCGGCCTCGTCCCCCGCGAGTTCTAGTGACTCGGCGAGCATCTTATCGGACGCGGGCGGAATCGCGCGCGCAACGAGTTCCGCTGCCGCATCGACGAGAATGCCCGTGGGCCGCGCCGCGGCGTCCCGATGAATCTTTCCTCCGGGCGGATCCGAAGTGGTCTCGTCGATCTCCGCGCTGGCGAGCGCGGCGCGGTTTACCCAGAGAGCGTGGCCGTCGATGCGCGAGAGCGCGACAGGCCTGTCGCCGACGACTTGATCGAGGCGATCGGCGGAGGGCCACTCTTGCTGCTTCCAGTCGTTCTGGTCCCAGCCGCGACCAACAATCCACGGATCGTCGGGATGCTCCCTTGCGAACTTCTCGACGCGCGTCAGGGCCTCTTCGATCGAAGTCGTCCCCACCAAGTCGACACCTCGCCGAGCTTCGCCCAATCCGAGCAGATGTGCATGTGCATCGACGAGCCCCGGTACCGCGAGTGCGCCGGGAACAACGACTTCGCGGGCGCCTTGCGCGACTGTGCGAGGGACCTCATGCCTCGTGAGGAGTCGAACGATCCTCCCCTCGTGAACGACGACACCATCCGCCCAGGGGCGATCGGGATCCCCCGTGTAGAAGCGCGGCCCGACGAAGACGGTCACGCCTTCGGAAGGCATCGGTGGTTGCCGATCAGGATTCTCTCGCCGCGAGCAACCCGTGGCGATCAGCGTGACGCCGATCACCACAAGGCTCGAAATCCACACACGCGCAAGGCCGTTCGTCACGTCCGCTCCTCGATCCCCCGGCGGCGGAGTTTATCCCGTTCCATCCGTGAATCCCGCGCTGAGTCCCCGCCCGCGGGAGGGAACCGCCCGTGCGAAGAGAACACCGGAAAGCCGCCGGTGCTCAGCGGACGGCGGCGACGCTTACGGGATGTCCGGCCAGCTCGCACTCGACGTTTTTCGGAGGACGAGACCCGAAATTGCGCCATGTTTAGGCCAAATTGTCACTTTGCCGGATAGGAGTCGGCGAATAGCGGCTGAGTGCCAGTAATTCTTGCAAAGTGACACATGAATTCTGCCGTATCGGCGAAATTCCGAGAGCACTTGCTTGACAGCAGGAGAGCTTCTCTCTACCTTGGCGCGTCGATGCTCAGGGGCGACCGTCGTCGCCCTGCGGAGGTGACGATGGCGAAAAGCGAGGCAGAAGCCCGAGCAATCCTCAAGGACGAAAGCATTCGGTTCTTGAGACTGGTGTTCTCCGACATTCACGGCGTGATCAAGAACGTCGAGGTACCCGACTCCCAGTTCGACAAAGCCCTCGCGGGCGAGATCATGTTCGACGGATCGTCGATCGAAGGGTTCGTGCGCATCCAAGAGTCCGACATGCTGCTCAAGCCGGACCTGGATTCGCTGCGCATCTATCCTGCCCGCGAGGAAGCGGGCCGCGTCGCCATGCTGATCTGCGATGTCGCGAACCCCGACAACTCGCCGTTTCTAGGCGACCCGCGCTACGTCCTGCGGCGCGCGATCGAGAAGGCCGAGAAGAAGGGCTACGTCGCGATGATGGGCCCGGAAGCGGAGTTTTTCCTCTTCCAGCGCAACGCCGACGGATCGCCGACGACCGAGACCCACGACACCGGCGCCTACTTCGATCTCGCACCCGTGGACAAGGGCGAGGACGCACGCCGCGAGATCGTGAACGTGCTCGAGCGTATGGGCTTCGAGGTCGAGGCCGCGCACCATGAAGTGGCCCCGGGCCAGCACGAAGTCGACTTCAAGTACGCGCCCGCGCTCGAGACCGCCGACAACCTCGTCATCTTCAGGCACGTCGTGCGCAAGGTTTCGCTGCGCCACAACCTGCACGCGAGCTTCATGCCGAAGCCGCTCTACGGCGTGAACGGCTCGGGGATGCACACGCATCAGTCGCTCTTCGATTCCAAGGGGAAGAATGTCTTCGACGATCCGAAGGCGCCCTACGGTTTGAGCGACATCGCGCGCTGGTACATCGGCGGCGTCTTGCGCCATGCGAAGGCGATCTGCGCGGTGACCAACCCCACGGTCAACTCGTTCAAACGCCTCGTTCCCGGCTATGAAGCGCCGACCAACATCGCGTGGTCCGAGCGCAACCGCTCGCCGCTCGCTCGTGTCCCCGCACGGCGCGGCGTTGGTACGCGCGTCGAGATCCGCATGCCGGATCCTTCCTGCAATCCCTACCTAGCCTTCGCCGTGATGCTCTCCGCGGGCCTGCAAGGCATCGACGAGAAGGTCGACTGCGGTCCGCCGGTCAACAAGGACATCTTCCACATGAGCGACCGCGAGAAGCGCCGGCTGAAGATCGACAATCTTCCCGGCGACCTCTACGAAGCGGTGCGCGCGCTGCAGCGGGACCGCGTCGTGCTCGATGCGCTCGGTAGGCATGTCGCCGATCACTTCATCGAGGGCAAGCTGCGCGACTGGCAGGAGTTCATCAGCATCGTCCACCCATGGGAGGTCGAGCGCTACTTGTCGAAGTACTGACCGCAAGATCGATCGCTTCGCCACGATCGGGGTTTGCGAGAGGGCGGTCGTTCAAGACCGCCCTCCTCTTGTCTTCTGCAGACGGTGGAAGACGACTCGGAGAAAAACGCGAAACGCCGCCTCGGCG
>CAZPJJ010000020.1:0-23299 GCA_964586535.1 uncultured Acidobacteriota bacterium
CTCGAGAATCGCGCTTACCAGGATCACCTGGAGCTTCTCGTCGAAGACCGCACACGCGAAGTCGTCGACGCGATGAAGCGCATCCGCGCGCTCAACGACGAACTGCGCGGCGCTTACGATTCCACGCTGTCCGCCCTCATGATCGCGCTCGATTACCGCGACTTCGAGACGCAGGGTCATTCGATCCGCGTCGTGGAATACACCGAGTGCCTCGCCCGCGCGCTGGGCGTCGAAGAACCGGAGCTCACCGATATTCGCCGCGGCACGATGCTCCACGACGTGGGTAAGATCGGCATTCCGGACAACATCTTGCGCAAGCCCGGCCCGCTCGACGACGCCGAACGCGAGGTCATGCGCCTGCACTCGGAACTCGGCTACCGGATGCTGAAGGACATTCCCTTCCTCGCTTTACCTGCCGAGATCGTGCTTTCGCATCAAGAGAAGTGGGATGGCACGGGGTACCCCCGGCAACTGCGCGGCCTCGAGATTCCCCTCGGAGCGAGAATCTTCGCCGTCGCCGACACCTACGACGCGATGACGAGCGATCGCCCCTATCGCAAGGCGATGAGCTACGAGCGAGCGCGGCAGGAGATGATCGACTTCAGCGGCACGCAGTTCGACCCGCAGGTCGTCGAGGCCTTCCTTTGCGTGCCGAAGCTGGAGTGGGAGCAAATCCGCACCCGCGTCGACCGCATGCTCGCCGATCGCCCCAGCCCGGGTCTCCCAGTCGAACTCATGGCCCGCGTCGGTCTCACCTAGAGAACAACAAAGCAGCCATCCCCGACCGATCAGCCTCGCCGATCGGTGGGGGGGAGGCCGCTTTCTTGTCTTCGAGGCGCCCGTTCCCGGGCGCGTCCCGTTTCGAGCGCGATTACGAGAGCAAGCCCTTCGCGATCGTCACGAGCTGCATGATGTGCGTGCCCTCGTAGATCTTGCCGATCTTCGCGTCGCGGTAGAGCTTCTCGACCGGGTAGTCGCGCGTGAATCCGTAGCCGCCGTAGAGCTCGACGGCCATCGAGGCCGAACGCTCGGCGACCTCGGCTCCCATCCACTTGCAGATCGCGGCCTCGCGCACGAACGGGCGGCCCGCTTCTTTGAGATGAGCGGCGTTGAGCACCGCGAGCCGTGCGGCCTCGGTTTCGGCGTCCATGCGCGCGAGCGCGGTCTGGACGGCCTGGAACTCCGCGATGGGCTTGCCGAACTGCACGCGCTCTTTGCACCACGCGATCGAGTGCTCGAGTGCACCCTGTGCGAGGCCGACCATCTGCGCGCCAATGCCGATCCGGCCCTCGTTGAGCGTTTCGATCGCGACCTTGTATCCCTTGCCGATCTCGCCCAGGACGCGGTCCTCGCCGACCTCGACGCCGTCGAGGACGATCTCGACGGTGCTCGACGCGCGGATTCCGAGCTTGTCTTCTTTTTTACCGATCGAGAAGTTCGGGTCGTCCTTGTGGACCAGGAAGCAGGTGATGCCCTTGTAGCCCTTCTCGGGATCGACGTTGGCGAAGACGAGGAAGAGGCTCGCCTCGTTGCCGTTGGTGATCCACAGCTTGCTACCGTTGATCTTGAAGCCGTTGGGCGTCTTCGTGGCACGGGCGCGCAGCGCGAAGGCGTCCGATCCCGAGGATGCCTCCGAGAGCGCGTAGGCGCCGACGATCTCCTGGGTGAGCTTCGGCAGCCACGTCTTACGCTGTTCTTCCGTACCCCAACGGCGAATTGCATTGTTGACGAGCGTGTTCTGCACGTCGCAGAGCACCGACACGGACGGATCGACGCGAGCGAGTTCCATGATCACGAAGATCGCGTCGGTGAAGCTCATCCCTGATCCGCCGTACTCCTCCGGAATGTCGATGCCCATCAGGCCCATCTCGAAGAGCTTCGAAACGACCTCCGGATCCATCTTCGCCGCGGCGTCCATGTGGGCGACGCGCGGGCGCACGATCTCCTCGTTGAAGCGGCGGACTTCGTTGATCAGCATCTCTTGGTCTTCGCTGAGCATCGTCAAGGGGCGGAAGGTATCCATCGTTCGACTCTCCCATGCGCGAGGCTCGACGAGGAGCCCGCCGGCGCGCCCGCAAGGTTACCTCAGCCGCGACGATTCCTCACCGCGAGAAGCGCCTCGCGGACGTCGTTTCTACGCGAGAGAAACGGGGTTCGGCGGGCCGTTTGCCGGATCGCGCCCACGCTTCTCGGGCGTGCTGTCCCGGCACCGGGCGCAGCTCCGCGGGACGGCCGTCCCGCGAGCTCGACGGATGACGGGCGCGGCAGCCGAGGGGCCGTGTAGACTCGACAGGATCTCCGCGCCATGTGGGCGGGGACACACTGATGGGACGGTCTCGACAAGGGGTTCATCGATGCACTTCGATCGATCGCTGTGTTCGCCGCGTGGTTTTCGTCTCGCGCTCGTCGCCGCCGTCGCGCTCTGGGGGCTCTCGGCCTCCACCCCCGCGGACACGTCCCGACGCGACCGGGACGACGACGCGGACCCGCGGACGCGCGCCGTTCTCGCACGCCTCGACGACGCTCAGCGCAAGATCACGACCTTCCGCGCACGGCTCACGGAGCGCCGCGAGCTCGCGGTCTTGGCCAATCCCGAGATCCTGACCGGCCAACTCACCTTCGCGCGTCCGGGCCGGATCCGCTGGGAGTACGACGCCCCCGATTCGCGCATCTACGTGCTCTCCGACGGGCGCCTGACGGGCTGGATCCCCGCCGAGAACCGCGCCGAAAAACTCGACATCTCGCGGAGGCGCGGGCGGATCGAGCGCCTCATCGGTTTCGGGCAGGGAGCGGAGGCGCTCGAACGCGAGTTCCGCGTCTCGCTCGGCACGAGCGCCTTGATCGAGGGGACCGACGAGTTGCTGCTCGTTCCCAAGTCGCGGCGGGTGCGGCGCCGCATCCAGGAGATTCGCCTCTGGGTCGACGCGACTCACGGGCTGCCGCGCCAGATTCGCTATCTGACCGGCGACGGCGACACGATCACGCTCACGATGCGCGACTTTGCCGTCAATCCAGAGCTCGCCAAGAGCGCGTTCGAGTTGGAGATCCCGCCGGGGGCGAAGATCGTCGAAGGGCTCTCGTCGTTGGCGCTCCCCGGTCAGGACGACGATGCGCGCGACGAGCGCGTGAACTGATCGCTCGCAGCCGGGTACGAGAAGTTCTGGAGGAGTCGTGGCGACGGAAATCGTGTCGATCGATGGCATCGAGGTCGCGCTCGTCGCGCCCGATCGTGTCGAGGCCGAGTGGGTCGGTCTCGACGATCTGGTGCGTCAGTTGGTGGCCGCGTGGCTGGTGCTCCATCCCCGCGATCTGCCGTTGAATCCGCGCCTCGTCGGAAGGCCGGGCGTGGGCAAGACGACGCTCGCGTGCGCCGTCGCGAAGCACATCGGCCGCGATGTCTACCTCTTCCAGGCCACCGCCGACACGCGTCCCGAGGACCTCGTCATCACGCCCGTCCTGGCCGAGGGCGGCAAGATCCGCTACGTCGCCTCGTCGATCGTCACGGCGATGGTGAAAGGCTGGGTCGCCGTGCTCGACGAGGGCAACCGCATGAGCGAGAAAGCGTGGGCCTCCCTCGCACCGCTCCTCGACCAGCGCCGCTATGTCGAGTCGGTCGTCGCCGGCGTGAAGGTGCACGCGCATCCCGAGTTCCGCTTCTGCACGACGATGAACGACGACGCGTCGACCTTCGATCTGCCCGAGTACATCCAATCCCGCCTGCTGCCGCGCATCGTGATCGATTTTCCCGACGCCGAGGAAGAGCTGCGCATCCTCGCATCGAACCTGCCCTTCGCCCCCGCGGATCTGCTGCGTTACGTCGTCGGGTTCCTGCAGGCATCGCACGCACGGGACGATCTCTACTCCGTCCGCGACGGAATCAACGTCGCGCGCTACGCGCTCAAGCGTGCGCACCAGGCGGGCGCGGAGTCGCCTCTCGACCACGTCGTCGAGGCCGTCGAACTCGTCCTCGGCGAGGACGCGCTCGACGCTCTGCCCTCCGACGACGAGGAGGAGTGACCCGTGCGCGGCGACGCCTTCGACACGGCGTCGTGGCCCTGGGAGCACGAGCGGGTCCGCATCCTGCCCGTGCTCCACGGCCGGCTCGAGTTCGCACGCGCCGTGCTCGCCCACCTCGAGGCTTTCGATCCCGATGTCGTCGTCGTCGAGGTGCCGCGGCTCGTCGCGTCTGCATGGCTCGACGCGGTGCGCCGGCTTCCCGCGATCCACGCGCTGCGCATCGACGTCGAGCGCGAGTCCCGCTGGCTCGTCGTCGAGCCCACCGACGCCGCCGTCGAAGCCGCGCGCTGGTGTCTGGCGAAAGGCCGTCTTGTCGTCGCTGCCGATCTCTTCGTGAGCGACTACCCAGACCGGCGCGAGCCCTTTCCCGATCCCGCGGTCGTCCTGGGACTCGGCTACGCGCACTACGTCGAGAAATGCGCCGACGCACCGGCCTTCGCCGCCGCCCCCGCCGATCCGCTCCGCGAACGTGCACTCGCGGCGGCGGCCAAAGAAGCCTCGGCGCGGGCTTCTCGCGTGGCCGTCGTCTGCGGCCTCGCTCACGCACGGCCCGTCCTACGGGAGCTGCGGACCGGCTGCGCGACGCCTCTTTTCCGCGAGCGGACGCCCCAGGTCAGCGTCGTACCGGTCGATGCCGCCTCGCTGGGAGAGGTGTTGTCCGAGATGCCCTTCGTCGCCGCCTGCTGGGAGCGAGCGCGCGCGACGAGAGCCCCCTGCGCTTACGAGTCGCCCGCCGGAAAAGAGCGTCCGCGGGCGCGCGTGCTCTCGTTCCCCGGAACCACCGCTGGCAGGCACGACGAGACGCCCGGCATCGACCGGGATCTCGAGATCGAAGAACGAGACAAGAGCCGCGGCGATGACCTTCTCGCCCGCCCTCGGCTGCTCTACAGGCTCGTCCAGCACGCCGAGCGCTTCGCTCGCGAGACTTCCGGGACCGAACCCACGCTCGCCGAGCGTCGCGTCCTCCATCGCTACGCCAACGCGCTCGCCGCGCTCGCCGGCCGCGTCTGTCCCGACCTCTACGAGATGGTCGTCGCCGCGCGTGGCGCGGTCGACGACAGCTTCGCGCGAGACCTGCTGCGGGTCGCCACGCTCTGGCCGTGGTCGGATGCCCGGCCGGGTTCGGTCACGCTCTCCGCGTCCGACGTGGGCAACGACACGCGGCTCATCACGCTCCGGCCGCGCATCGACCGGATCTCGCGCCGCCCCTCGCTCGCGCGGGCGCTGCGGCGCTTCGCGGACTCACCCGACGGTCCGCAGGGCATCTGCTCGCACGTTCCCGAGGACATCGTCATCGAGGGGCTCGGCGCCCAGTTGCAGCGCCAGGGCGGCGCGCGGGCGTCGCGCGCGGGGACGCAAGTCGTGCCCTTCACCGCGAGCCTGCTCGACGGCGTCGATGCCCGGGAGACGCTCCGCCGCTACATCGTCGACGGTAGGCCGTGGGTGAGAGAAGAGATCGCCGTGCGCGCCAAAGTGGGCGCCGTGGTAATCGTCTTCGACGAGGACGACGACGACGACGAGGGCGCGTCCGAGCGCTTTCCCTGGTGCCAGGTCTGGCACGGCGAGCACCAGAACGAATCCGACATGGCCTTCTATGCGACCGATCCCGGGCCCGGACTCGTCGCGCCCGGCATCCACCGCACCGAGTACGGCGGACTGCTGATGATCTGGCCGCCGCTCGGACTCGGAGACATCTGGAGCGATCCGGCGTACTCCTTTTGCGTGGGCAAGTACGAGCGGCTGCTCGTCGCTGCGCTCGATTACACGGAGCAGCCGCTGGTCGTCTACGTGGCACCCCGGCCGCCGCGCACCCGGCTGCTCTCCCTCGCGGCGCGGCTCGGGCGGCGCGTCGTTCACGTGCCTCCCGGCACCCTCTCGCGAGATCTGCTCCGGCGGGTAAGGACCTTCCACGTGCTGGCCGACAAGCGCCTGCGGCCCATCGCCGAGGCGCTCATCGACCCGCCCTGAGTCCCGCGATCAGGCGGCGCCCGCCGCTTGGAGCTTGCGCCGCAGGACCGTCTGCAAGATGCCGCCGTTCTCGTAGTACTGGACCTCGACCGGGGTGTCGATGCGGCAGAGCGCGTCGAACTCGATGCGCTCGCCGCCGGCTTTCGTCGCCACGACGCGCACTTGGCAGCGCGGCGTGAGCGGTGCGGGGACGTGAATGTCGAAGACCTCCGTGCCGTCGAGGCCGAGGCTCAGAGCGCTCTGACCCGCGGGGAAGGTGAGTGGCATCACCCCCATGCCGACGAGGTTCGAGCGATGGATGCGCTCGAAGCTCTGAGCGATGACCGCGCGCACGCCGAGCAGCAACGTGCCCTTGGCGGCCCAGTCGCGGGACGACCCCATGCCGTAGTCGACGCCCGCAAGCACGACGAGCGGCGTCCCCTCGGCTTTGTAGTTGACGCTCGCGTCGAAGATCGACGTGATCCGTCCGCCGCCCGCGCGCGAGAGGTCCTTGGTGTATCCGCCTTCCTTGCCCTCGGCGAGGCGGTTGCGCACGCGCACGTTCGCGAAAGTCCCGCGCGTCATGACGCGGTCGTTGCCGCGGCGTGAGCCGAAGCTGTTGAAGTCCTCGGGCGCGACGCCACGCTCGATGAGATAGCGTCCCGCGGGACCGTCCTTGGGGAACGAGCCGGCGGGCGAGATGTGATCGGTCGTGACCGAGTCGCCGAGCAGCGCGAGTACGCGGGCGCCCCGGATGGGCTGCGTCGGCGAGGCTTGACGCGCCATGCCCTCGAAGAAGGGTGGGTACTGGATGTACGTGCTCGCCTCGCTCCACGGGTAGAGTTCGCTCTCGCTGACGGGGACGTCGTTCCACATCGGATTGCCACCGAAGACGCCGGCGTACTGCTCCTGGAACTGCTGCGGCGTCAGCGCCGCGCGCCGCGTCGCGACGACTTCTTCCACCGTTGGCCATATGTCCCGCAAGAAGACCGGCTGACCCTTGGGGTCGAGCCCGAGCGGTTCCCGTTCGACGTCGATGTCGACGCGGCCGGCGATCGCGAACGCGACGACGAGGGGCGGGGACGCCAGGTAGTTCGCCTTCACGAGCGGGTGGATGCGGCCCTCGAAGTTGCGATTGCCCGAGAGCACGGCGGCGGCGACGAGGTCGCCTTCGCGAATCGCCTCGGCGACGTTCTCAGGGATCGGCCCCGAGTTTCCGATGCAGGTCGTGCAGCCATAGCCGACCAGATGGAAACCGAGCGCCTCGAGGTCGGCGAGCAGTCCCGCCTTCGTGAGGTAGTCCGTGACGACTTTCGATCCCGGGGCGAGCGACGTCTTCACCCACGGCTGGCGCGTGAGGCCGCGCGCGTGGGCTTTCTTCGCCACCAGACCCGCCGCGACCATGAGATCGGGGTTGCTCGTATTCGTGCAACTCGTGATCGCCGCGATGACGACCGCGCCGTGACCTATTTCGGAGGCGCCGTCGCCTGTCCCACGCACCGTCACGCGCTTGCCCGCCTCGTCCGGCGAGACGCCCAGGCCCTGCGGGCCGGTCGGCGCCGTCAGCGAGCGCTGGAACGTCTGCTTGAGATCAGCGAGGGAGACGCGATCCTGCGGGCGCTTCGGACCCGCGAGCGAGGGCCGCACCGTCGACAGATCGAGTTCGAGGATCTCGGTGAATTCGGGTTCGGCGGCTTCCGGCGACCAGAAGAGCTGATTGGCGCGGCAGTAGGCTTCGGTGAGCGCGACGCTCTCCTCGCTGCGGCCCGTGAAGCGCAGGTACTCGAGCGTCTGCGCGTCGATCGGGAAGAAGCCCATCGTCGCGCCGTACTCGGGGGCCATGTTCGCGATCACCGCGCGGTCAGTCACGGGAAGATCCCGCAGGCCTTCGCCCGTGAACTCGACGAACTTGTCGACGACGCCGTGCTTGCGCAGCATCTGCGTCACCGTCAGCACCAGATCCGTGGCGGTCGCGCCGGCTGGCAGACGGCCCTTCAGGCGGAAGCCGATTACGTCCGGTGCGAGCAGGTAGACGGGTTGGCCGAGCATCACGGCCTCGGCCTCGATACCGCCCACACCCCAACCGACGACGCCGAGACCGTTGATCATGGTCGTGTGCGAGTCGGTGCCGACGAGCGAATCGGGGTAGGCGACCGTGCGGCCGTTCTCCTCGCGGGTCAGCAGGCCGGGCGCGAGGTATTCGAGATTCACCTGGTGCACGATGCCGGTCGCCGGGGGAACCACGCGGAAATTCGCGAGCGACTGCTGGCCCCACTTGAGGAACTCATAGCGCTCGCGATTGCGCTCGAATTCTTTCTCGGCGTTCACGCGCAGAGCCTGCACGGAGCCGAACGCGTCGACTTGCACCGAGTGGTCGATGACGAGATCGCAAGGAACTTCGGGATTGATCTGCTCGGGGTCGCCGCCGAGCTGGCGCATCGCGTCACGCATCGCGGCGAGGTCGACCAGGCACGGAACGCCCGTGAAGTCCTGGAGGATCACCCGGCCCGGCATGAAGGGCAGCTCGGGCCGCTCGTCGGTCTGCGGCTGCCAGCCGACGAGCGCGCGCACGTCGCCTTCGCCGATCACGAACCCATCCTGGTGGCGCAGCAGCCCCTCGAGCAGAACGCGGAGCGAAAAGGGAAGCCGCGTGACGCTGCCGAGTCCGGCGCGCTCGACCGCGGCGAGTTCGAAGTAGTCGACCTGGCGCGCGCCGACGGTGAGCGTCTTGCGTGCGGCGAACGGGTCCTGGCGCATGATCGCGATCCTCCGCTTGTGACGGTGACGAGACAAACCGGCGCCGATTCTACCCGCCGGAGCGGCCATCCGCCGCGAGTTGGCAACCGCCCGCACCGGCTTCCGCCCCGCGAGCAGTTCCCGCGTTCGCTCGAGCCCGCGTTCGGCCAGAATGCGCGACGGAGGTAACGGTCATGACGACGAGACGCGAGTTCCTCGGAAAGGCGGCACTGGTGGGCGGCGCCATCGGTCTCTCCTCTGTCGTCCGTGCGGCGGACGATGCGGCGAAGCCAAGCGCGCCCGGTGGTAAGAAGGTGCTCATCCTCGGCGGCACGAGCTTCATCGGCCCGCACGTCGTGGAGTTGCTCCGAGAGCGCGGACACCAGATCACGCTCTTCAACCGGGGCAAGACGAATCCCGGCCTCTTCTCGGATCTCGAGAATCTCGTCGGAGACCGCGATCCGGACAAAGGCGAAGGACTCAAAGCTCTCGCGGGCCGCTCCTTCGATTGGGTCGTCGACACCTCGGGCCACTACCCGCGGCACGTCTCCGCCACCGCGAAGCTCGTGGCGGGGAGCGCCTCGCACTATCTCTTCGTTTCGTCTCTTTCGGCGCTGCGCGATCACAAGACGCCGAACGCCGACGAGTCCTACCCGGTCGCAACGCTCGCCGACGAGACCGTCGAGACGATGGGCGAGAGCTTCGAGAACTTCGGCGGGCTCAAGGCGCTCTGCGAGAAGGCTGCCGAGGCCGCGATGCCCGGGCGCGCGACGACCGTTCGCCCGGGGCTGATCGTCGGCCCGCGCGACAACGTGCCCCGCTTCACGTACTGGCCCGTGCGCGTGCGGCGCGGGGGCGAGATCGCCGCGCCCGGCGATCCCGCGGATCCCGTGCAGTACATCGACGTTCGCGACCTCGCGGCTTTCATCGTCCGCGCGCTGGAGAAGAGCCACTACGGCGTCTATCACGTCAACGGCCCGACGACGCCGACGTCGATCGGGGAGGTGCTCTATGGCTGCAAGGCGGTGACGGGAGGCGATGCCCGCTTCACCTGGATCCCCGCCGACTTCCTCGCGGCGCAGGGCATCCAGCCCTGGTCGCACATGCCGCTCTGGATTCCGCCCGCGGGCGAATACGCCGGGTTCCACACGGTTGACGTGTCCAAGGCGATCGCGGCGGGTCTCACGACGCGCCCGCTCGCCGAGACCGTGCGCGCGACGCTGGACTGGTTCGACACCTGGCCCAAGGACAAGCCGTTCCCGTGGAGGGGAGGCATGGAGCCCGAGAAAGAGCAGGCGCTTCTGCAGGCGTGGCGGACACGAGATCAGAAACCAGTCCAAACACCTGCGGAAGAGCCCGAAAGCTAAGCGGCTCATTCTAAAAGACATCGAATCAGCAAGATCCGTCCAGCGGTCTTGACTTGCCGCGCCGCGGGACGACGTTATCCCCGATGGCAGAAGGGCCCTTCAGGCCCGGTGCGTTCGTTGCATCGCCCGACGCGACGGAGCGGCCGCATCGCCAGCGGCGGAGGACGGCATCGTGGACGCCAAGGTCTCTCTCGAGACGAAGACCGTCTCGTCCGGGGAGAGCGTCTGCGAGCGCGGAGCGGGAGCGATGCTCGCCGTCTTCGTCCTCGCGACCCTCTTCGTCATGATCGCCACCGGCCTGATTCTCATCCAGATCTCGCAGTCGGGCCTCAAAGAGCAACTGCGCTATCACGGCCAAGCCGTGAATGCGGCGCAGGCGGGACTCGTGGACGCGCTCGCCTGGTTCCGGCGCCAAACGACGCAGCCGGTGACGGCGTTCGCGCCGGCGCGGGACATGTCCGTCGATCCTCCGGTCAACGAGACGGACGACGCATCGATCGGCATCGTGCGCGACTACGAGGTCAGCCAACTCGGCTCGGTGTGGGCGCGCTACGAAGTGCCGATCGCGAGCGTGCGCGACGTGACCGCTGCCCGCGGCAAGGATGGAACGGGCACCGTCTGGGCGCTCGAGTCGCGCGGCTTCGTCTATGTGCGGCGCGACGTGACGAAGGCCTACGATGAGCCGCCCAACGAGCTCCTCAGCCGGACCGTGGCGACGACCGAAATTCAGCGGCTCTCGATCGTGCTGCCCGCGAACGCGGCGATCCTCGCTGATCGCGGCGACGCCGTGCGCACCGAAACGCGCTCGCGCGTCTTCGGCGGCGACGACATCGGCATCGCCTATCCGCCCTCGACGGGCACGCCGTCGATCGCCGGCAGAGTCACGGGCAGTCCGGCCCGGACGCAAGTCTCGCCCTACAACGACAGCATTCAGAACGTCTTCGGCGTCACGCAGAGCGAACTCGTGGCGATGGCGGACATCGTCGTCTCGAGTGTCTCCGAACTACCCACGCGCATTCCCGACATGACGCTCGTCGTCGTCGACGGCAACGCCGTCTTCGACGCGACGAATCGCATGACGGGGTCGGGTGTGCTCGTGGTACTCGGATCGCTCACGGTCAACGCGAACTCCTATAGCGCCTACAACGGCTTGATCTACACGACTGGCGCCTACACGCAGAATGCGCCTTCGCAGGTCAATGGATCGATCGTTTCCCAGGGCAACGTGCGCCTCAACGGCACCGGCGACTTCTCGGAGGTTTCCTACGACCAGACGATCCTGACGCAGATTCAACGGCACATGGGCCAGTACCGATTCAACCGCAACCAGCAGTTCTCCACGCGCTGAGCCAAGGAGACCGACGATGCAACGCGAACGTGGTTACGGACTGGTCGAGTTCCTGGTCGCGCTGACCGTGCTGACGGTCTGCTTGATGGCCGCGACGATCTATATCTCCACGGCAAGCCATGGAACGCGACACAACAGCGACAAGGACTTCGCCATCCAGAAGGCGATTTCGATTCTCGAGGAGCTCAAGGGAATCTTCGAGAGCAAGACGGGGAACGATGCCACGCTGCTCGACGGCTACGACGACGGCTCGCTGACCTCGCCGATTCTCACGATCCAGGCGGGCATCACCGCTCCCGATCACCCGTCGAGCGGCAACTTCCACGATGGCGGCCAGTGGCACTACGAGCGCCAGATCTCGGTCGAGCGCTTCGCCTCGGTGCAGAGCAATGACGTGCGCCTGGTCCGCGTGAAAGTCTACGGCTGGGTCAACGGCCAGAAGCATCCGCTCGCCGAGGTCTCGTCGGTGATCAGGACGATCGCGGATTCCTACCCGCCGACGCAGGTCTACGACATCTACTGTCTCGCCGTCGAGAACGTGCCGGGATGGTGGGTCTACATGGCGAATCTCGTGCCCTTCGTCGAGAACGCGATCTCGGACCTACAGGCTCGCAATCCCGGGCTGGAGTTCCGCACGCATTGGGTGCGCAAGCTCGCCTACGGGCGCGACGGCCAGTACGTGCCCTACATGAACGAGGCCGCCCCGTCCACGGACGACATCGACTGGGTGTACTACTACCCCGCGCGGATGCCGAGCACGGCCGCGGTGAACTACTACTACGTGCCCTCTGTGATGTCGGCGCGAGTCTCGGTCGATGGGACTGTCGAGAACGACTATGACGCGACGGACAACGCCGCGCCCTACGCGCTGGCGGACCAGTACAACCACGCCATGCGCTACGAAGACGAGCGCGCGCTCTTCGACGCGCGCGTCGCCGCGGGACTCGAGCGCGCGGACACGCCTACCTGGCGGCTGCTCATCGACGACATGTTCATGCATCCCGAGAACTACGAGAATGCGATCCTCATCAACGTCCACGGCGAGCTCTTTCCCTTCCCGCCGGTCCGCAACTACTCGGACGCCGCGAAGGACCCCGAGAACTCGCCCAACGTTCGCGTCGTCACGCATCCCGAGCGGCTGCGCTACGACGAAGTCGATCCGGTCAACCTGCGCGTCTACTCGTACCTGACGGAGCCCGCGGACGCGACGATTCCCGACCAACTCGGCGAGCCGATCACCGTGCTCATCCGCGGAGTGACGGGCCTCACGGGAATCCAGGTTTCGGCGATCGAAGGCGGCGTGGACGCCGACGGCGACGGGACGCTCGAGGCGTACGCGCTGGAGAGCTTCGACACGCTCGAGGACTACGCGGGCGACATGTACTACGAAGTCAGCGACGTCACCGAAGGCACGCTGATCAAGCTCTTCAACAGCCCCGTACGCACGCCGTGCGTGGGCGGAGCGACCTGCCCGAGCGGCGGTCTTCCCGCCGAAAAGCGGCTCTATGCGATGGATTACATCCCCACGCCGCTCAATCTCGGCTCGGGCTCGGGCGACTTCTCGCGCGATCTCACGCAGCCCGACGACCGCACCAAGAACACCGCGCGCTGGATCATCACGATCCCCGACGCGGATCTCGCGAACGACGTCGTGCTGACCGTCGAAACGCGCCTCGGCGACGACCTGACCACGGGCGTGCTCCACCCTTCGGCGAACGAGCCGGCGAATGTGTCCCGTACCTACGTCTACCGCGGCAGCGACACGTTCATCTTTGGTGACGGTACCGCGTCCAATCCTCCGCGGCTGCCGCTCACCGAACGCTTCCAGGTCATGGGCGATCCGCGTCACATGCCCTACGCCGACCTCAAGGCACCCTACGACGCGACGGCGAACCCGCTCGGCGAAGGCTACAACCGCTACTTCGACGACTTCCACAACGGCTCCGGCAACAAAGCGAGCGACGCCGCCTACTGGCCGGGATTCACGGCCGTCAAGAGCGACGCGAGCTCGACCAACGACGGCTGGAACACCGGCAGCGGCTATCTCGAACTGGAAGTGAACCGTTGCTTCGAGATGCTGCGCATGGCTCTGCTCAGATCCCACGCGCTCTACACGACGATGACCGGCTTCTCCTACTTCTACATCGGCACCGGCAACGAGATCGGCTATGACGCCGCGAACGGCTTCGCGAACAGCATCCCGACTTCGACGAAACCCTACACGGGAGCGTCTGGCTCGATGAACGAGATGACGATCACCGACGCGCAGAGCGGCGGCGTCCGCTACGTCAAGAGCAACGATTCGACGAGCACGTGGTGGAGCCTCAACTGGCTCGGCGAGCTCTATCCCGACGAGGAGTACGCGACGTGGGCGTCGAGCGGTAACCTGCCGACCGGCAGCGGAGCTGGGACGTTCGTCCGCGCCCGGCGCGACGCGATCACCACGCGCCTTCCCACGGGAACGACCCTCCAACGCACGCTGAGGCGGCTCTCCGAGGAGGGATCGACGCAGTTCTTCTCGATCGGTACGACCACCTCGAAGTTCCATCACTCGTATCAGGACGGTAGAACGGGCGATCTCGTCGGCGACGGTCTCGACATCGCTTCACGCTACAACTTCCCGATTCCCGCGACCGTGGACATCAACCGTCCGTTCAACGTCGATCGCAACGCGTCTGGAGGCGTCCCCGATCACTACCAGGACGACATCTACTACGACGGAACGCTCACCGGGACGGTCGTCAACACGTTCTTCGATCACGAGTCATCCGGGCTCATCGGCAGCGCGATGGTCTTGCACGAAGGGTCGCTCGGCGACGATCACTCGCTCGTCGTCGTCAACGGCATCGCGCAGACGAATCTCACCGGTTCCGCCTTCATGGGCCGCTGGGCCTTCCTCACGCTGATCCAGGGTTACCTCGCCGCCGGACTGCTCTCGGACGACGTGCGCATCCAACAGGTGCCGCGCGTCGAGATGACCGCTCCGAACGACGCCACGGATCTCGTCGATCCGTCGTCGATCGGCGTCGAGTGGGAGACCACCTGGCGCCGCTGGGACGGCCAGGCCTACACCTCCAGCTACGCGGACAGCTTCACGGAAGCGGGAGATCTGTCGTACGTGCTGATCTACAGCGACGACAACGGCCGGACGTGGAAGCACATGGACGACGACAGCGCGGCGACCCCGGGCCAACGGCCCACAGATTCATCGCTGCTCATGACGGGGTCGACCTACTCGTGGGCGACGTCCGCGGGCGCGTTCCCCGAGGGTACGTATCTCATTCGCGTCGAGGCTTATCGCGACGACATGACCCTGCATTACGCCTACCACCAGCGGCGCATCTTCATCAAACGCTGATCTGAAAGGAAGAATGACCATGCACATCCCAAGGCTCGCAGCCGAGACGCAGAAGCAGGCCGGCTCCTCGCGCGAGCGGGGCATCTCGCTTCCGGAAGTGCTGGTCGTGCTGGCCCTCATGAGCGTCGTCGCGCTGCTCTTCAACCAGCTCTACATTGGCACGATCCAGACCACGATGTTCCTCGAAAGCCACAACGACCTCGCGATCTTCGGCCAGCAGGCGGTCAATACGATCAAGCTGGAGACGATGCAGTCGCGGGGGCTCTTCCAGAACGACGCCGTCGGGCAGGGCTACGTCGCAGCGCTGGGGCTGCCGGCCGCGCTCCCGGCGATCGCCGGCTCGCGCCTACCGACCGCCAACGCCAACGGCATCTTCGAGCCGGACAGCGGATCGGAGGTCTTCACCGGCAACTCCATGCTCCAAGCACGGCAGCGGCCCGCCGTACTGACGAACGTCGACCACGACGGCGATTCTTCGACGGCGAACGTCGAGTTCCTCGCCGACCGCTACCGCTTCCAGTACTTCTACCTCACGCGGCGCGCGGATCACGCCGTGCGCGACCTGGGCTTTCGCCTCGACCTCATGCGCTTCGAAAGCGCCGACTACGCGGACTACTTCCAGCTGGACAGCCTCCCCGCGACGTTTCGCGCGGCGGTCGCCGCCGATCTCTACGCCGAGGGGTTGCGCTTCGCGTGGGACCCCGGAGCCGCGGCCGGGAGCGCGTTCTACTCGATCTCCGATACCGGCACGTTGACCGCGGTTCCCAACCACTCGATCGCCGCCGCCGAGATCGAGAGCCTCCTGCCCGGCATGGCCGGCGGGCGAATCTCGGGCGCCATGAACTACAGCGTGGGAATCCAAAAGGATCCGCCCTTCGAGACGAAGCAGCCGGTTTCGCTCTTCGCCGTCCCGTCGGGGCTCTTCCCGAGCGGCTTCGAGGTGCAGATGATCGGGCCCACTGGGGCCCGCAAGGTGAACATGCGGCTCATGCTGATGGCCGAGATGCGCGACAAGATCACGTCGCACGCGAACTCGGTGACGGTGACGACCGCGGAATTTTAGGCCGGAATCTCCCGGGAGCCTGACGCCCCGTCGTGGGCGTCAGGCTTTCATTCGCCGAATGCCGCCGCTACGAGCTTCTGCAACTCGCCCGATGCGTGGAGATCGCGCGTGATGTCGCAGCCGCCGACGAAAGTGCCCTTCACGTAGAGCTGCGGGATCGTCGGCCAGTCCGAGAATTGCTTGATGGCGGCCCACTTTTCCGGGTCCTCGAGCACGTTGACGACGTGAAAGGGCTTGCCGAGCCGCGCGAGAATGTCGGCCGTCGCGGCGGAGAATCCGCAGCGCGGTTGCAGCGCCGTGCCCTTCATGTAGAGCACGATCGAGTGGGCGGAGATCTCGTCACGAATTTCCTGCATGACGTCGCGGGACATCAGTTCATCCTCCAACAAGCGTTCAGCGAGATTCGTCGGGAGTCTTCGCGGCGATCGAGAGCGCGTGCAGCGCGCCCCCCAGAACGTCACCGAAGAGCGCGTAGACGGCGCGGTGGCGTGCGACCGGCGCCATGCCGGCGAACGTCTCGGAGACGATCTCGACGCGGTAGTGGTCGCGCGTGCCCGTGAGATCCTGGACGGCGACCCTGGCGCCGGGGAAGGCCTCTCGCACGCGGCTCTCGAGTTCTTCGGCGGGGAACACGGTTCAACTCCTCGACCCGAGGAGGGTAGTCCAGAACCGCCGATCGCGCCCGCGCCGCCCGCGTCAACCCATCGCGTCGAGACCGATGCCGGGCTGCGGCTTCGGGAAGAGCGTCCCATCGCGCAGGATCAGCGAGCCTTGCGTTGGGTCCCCGATCAAGTCGAGGTGACCGTCGAGGTCGGCGTACTTGACGTTCGGTCGGGCGAGGGCGAAGTGCATGCCCGCGGCAATCGCGAGTTCGCACTCGTCCATGCAGCCGACCATCGCCTCCAGCCGCGCGGCGCGCGCGACCGAGTTGACCTGTAACGCGCGGTAGATGCCGCCGACCTTCATCAGCTTGATGTTGACCATGTCGGCGAGGTCGCGGCGCGCGATCCGAAAGGCGTCGCGCAGGTCCATGAGGCTCTCGTCGGCCATGATCGGCAGTGAGACGCTCTCGGTGACGCGGCCGAGGAGATCCGGCTCGCCCCGCGGCGTGGGCTGCTCGATCAGTTCGAGGCGCGCGCTCCGGACGCCCGAGACGAAGCGCACCGAGTCGCTCAGTCCGTAGCCCTGATTCGCGTCGAAGCGCAGTTCGATCGCCGCCCCCACGGCTTCGCGCACGCGCAGCACGCGCGCGACGTCCTCGTCGACGTTCCTCCCGCCCTTGATCTTGAGCGCGCGGAATCCTTGCGCGACGAAGTCACGGGCGCGCCGCACGGTCTCGTCGGCATCGAGAATGCCTATCGTGACCGAGGTGCGGATGCGGTCGCGGTAGCCGCCGAGCAGCATGTAGAGAGGCATCCCCGCGATCTTGGCGAGCAGGTCGTGGCAGGCCATGTCGATCGCGGCGAGCACGGAAGGCCGCTTCGGCAGCGCGTCGGTCAAGGGCTCGATGATCCGCGCGATGCGGCGCGGATCGCGTCCGAGGACGGCCTCGCGCGCCGGGCCGAGCAGCGCGTCGAGCGTCGCCTCGGGCGTCTCGCCGGTGACCATCTCGTCGGGGGCGGCGCAGCCGAAGCCGACGACGCGGCTGGAGGTTTCCAGCCGCACCAGGACGTTGACGGCTTGGTCGATCGTCTCGTAAGCGATCGTGTACGGCTCGGCGAGCTTCATCGCCACCGTCCAGGCATCGAGCTTCACGATGCGCATCGGCTCAGTACCGGCGCTGGTGGATCTCGTCGAGGCTCATCCCCTTGAGATCCTCCACGAGCGCGACGAGGTGGCTGACGATGAGTTCCCAGATCCGCTTGCCCTTCTCGGCGGAAGCCTTGGTCGGGTCGCCGAGCACGCCCGAGGGCGAGAGCCTGACCGTCCGCGCGTACCACCCGACGCTCTGGGACGACGTGAAGTCGAGATAGGCCGAGGAGAAGTTGGGCACGTGAGCGACCGCGCGGTCCATCTCGACGAGTTCCGGCCGCAGGTGGAGCGCGGTGCTCGTCTCGACTTCTCCCGCGTGCACGTCGTTGGGCGTCTCCGTGATCTCACCGACGGCGTGATCGCTCGTCTCTCCCGTGTCGACGCAGACGAAGATGCGCGCGTCGCGATTGATCATCTGGGCCGCGAAGTGCAGGGCGGGCCCGTTTCCGCCGTGTCCGTTGACGATGACCAACTTGGAGATGCCGTTGCGTGCCGCGCCGAGCCCGATCTGATGGACCAAGCGCGCGAGCGTGTCGGGATCCACCGAGATCGTGCCTGGGAAGTCTTCGTGGTGGTACGAGACGCCGTAGGCGACGAGCGGCAGCACCAAGGGGCGCGGGGACGCGCAGGCCAGCGCCACCTGCTCGCAGAGCAGCCGCGCGTCGAACGAATCCGTGTCGAGCGGAAGATGCGGCCCGTGCTGCTCGATCGCGCCCACCGGCAGGAGCGCGATGTCGGTCTCGCGCAGCCGCCTTTCAACGCGCGGCCACGTCAGTTCTCCCCAGCGGAAGCGCGCGGAGTCCGCGGAAGGCGCCGTGGCGCCGGCGCGCAGCGGTCCTTCGAAGGCGTAAGGAGCGGCCAGAAGGCGCGCATCGAGCGGATCGATCGGTACCCACGCGCGACCTCTGCGCTCGACCGCTCCATCCGCGTGCTGGAGCAGCACGCGCGCGAGGGGCTCGCGGAGGTCGCGAGGGATCGCGTCCATGGGCGAGCGCTCGGCGTCGTAACGCAGGCGAAGGACTTCGGGATGGCGCGCGCGACCCGCCGATTCCGGGACGAGGCCGCGGTCGGCGAGCAGCGCGAGCATGTGCTCCGCGCCTTCGCTCTCCTGGTGCAGGTCCTCGCGCGGCAAGCTGGCGAGCACCGAGGCGATCTGCTTGTCGTCGTAGCCGCATGCGCGCGGATCCGCGTCGAGCGCGGAGAGCATGCCGACGATGCGCCGGCACTTCTCGCAACGGCCGCAGGGCTTGACCGCGCCGCCCTCCGCGTGCGCCGCGTGACAGGACATCTGCAGGCGCTGCAGTTCCGGATAGCGTTCGACGAGCACCTTCTCGATGAGCAGTTCCGAGAGCGGCCGCAGGATCGAGAAAAGCGATACGCCGAAGCTCTTCTGGCGGAAGTAGCGCGAGCACGCGGCGTCGAACCAGCGCGACTGGTCGAAGAGGCCGCCATAGTGCGTGATCCCCTTGTGGCTGAGGCGCAGCGTCGTGTCGTACTCGTTGCCGACGACGATGCGCCCGCAACCGCGCTTCCGCGCGAGCGGCAGCGCCGCGAAGACGAACACCGCGACGGTCCAGAGGCGGATCGGATAGATGTCCGCGCGCACGCGCGCGAAGTCCTCGCGCACGAAGGGCAGATGGCGCAGCATCCACGCGAACACACGATCGCAGTTGGTCCACACGCGCGCGGTGTTCGGCACGTGGGCGGCGAAGTGGCGGTAGGCGTTGAGCGCCGTGAACCAGTGCTTTCCCGATTCGTTGACGAATACGGGATGCACGTCGTCGCCCGTTTCGGCGAGGAGCCCTTGCGTGAGCAGGCTGTCCTTGCCGCCGCTCGAAAGCACGAGCGCGCGCGACGCCGACGGATCCGCCGCGACCTGCACACCCGAGCCGGCGATGCGCTCGGCGGATCCCTCGAAGACGAGCCGCGCACGCGAATACGTCTTGCGCCGCAGCGCGGGAAGCTCGGCCGCCGCCCCCGTCAGAAAGGGATTGGGCCGCAGGAACTTGTTGACGTAGATCTCGCGCGCGGTGTGCTCCATGTAGCGCGCGATGAACGCGCGATCGATGGCGTCGAGAGGACCCTCGAAGACGATCTCGCGGCAGAAGAGGCCGTAGTTGAGCGCGACGTGCGCGCCGAGCATCGCGCCCAAGGCGCGCGCGGCGCCGCTCTCGCGGTCGAAGACGGGCTCTTCATAGCGAAAGACCAGTTCGGTCTCGTCGCGCTCCTTGCCGCGCACGACGCGGTAGGGGATGCGCACGCGCCGTTCCTCGATCCGCGGCGTACCCACTTCGAGGCGGTCGATGCAGACGAGCGCGGAGAGCGGATCGCTCTTGGCCGGACTCACGAGAGCACCCCCAGACCCGTACGCTCCGCGACCACGCGCGCCAGATCCACGGCGCCGTCCAGCAGCACGTCGAACGCGGGCAGTCCCGTTTCTGTCTCGATCTGGCGGATCGCTTCTCGCGTCCGCTCCTCGTCGAGACCCTCGTGGTTGACCGTCACGGCGATCACAGGCCGTCCCGATACGATCTCGATGGCTTCGATCTGGCGGCGCAGCGGATGCATCGCGTAGCCCGGGAAGCCGTCGTATTCGACACGCGCCGGCGCATGCTGCAAGACGACGGCGCTCGGCCTTCCCGCCGCGAGCAGTTCGAAGCCGCCCGGATACGCGGGATTCAAGAGGCTGCCCTGGCCCTCGAGGACGATGATCGCGGGCTCGGCCTCCTTCCACGCTCTCCAGATGGCGTGCTCGATCTCGCCCGAGATGAAGTCGTTGACGAGCGAATCGAGGACGAGCCCGTAAGGCCACCCCTGCATCCAGGCGGTCTGCCCCGTGCCGATCATCTCGGCGCGCCGGCCGAGTTCACGCAGCGCGAGCGTCAGCTTCACCGCCGTCGTGCGCTTGCCCACCGCGGAGTCGGTGCCCAGCACCGCGACGCGCGGGGCGGTCACTTCCTCGATCTTGCCGCTGAAGAAATGCAATTCCGATCGGGGCGGCGGCTTGCGGACATCGCGCAGGCGCGCGCCGTGCTCGGCGGCGAGCGCCGCGATGCGCGGGTCGTCCGAGAGGAAGTCGTGAAGTCCCGAGTCGACGTGCCAGCCGCGCCTGATCGCCGCGGCGACATCGGCGCGCGCCTGCTCGGGAAGGCGGCCACCGTCGGGAGCGAGGCCGATCACGAAGTGCGTGACGCCAGGCGGCGCTTCCTGCAGCGTCGCGACGACCGGAAGGCCCGCGGCCGTGCCGTCGAGCACCTCGCCGGCATCGCGTCCGGCGTGCCGCGCATCGACGACTCCCAGCACTTCGTAGCGCCGCGTGAAGCGGACGAGCCCGTGGGCCGTCTTGCCGTTCGGCGTTCCGAAGGCGCCTTGGCAATAGACGAGAGCGCGGCCATCCATGGCGAACCTCGACGAGGCGGCGATACGCGCCGCACGGATCTGTCGTCAGGAGCGCGACCCTCGCCGCCGATCTCAGCGGCGGCCCGTGAGAATCACGACGTAGCGATCTCCGGGCTGCGCCTCGCGCTCGTGAAGCTCCTGAAGGGCGACGAGTCCGGCGACCGACGCCGGAAGTACCGAGAGTCCCTGCTGCTCGCGCAGGCTGCGCGATGCCTGCGTCATCGCGCGGTCGCTGATGTCGGCGGCCCAGCCTCGCGAACGCCTGATCGCGTCGAGCGCGAGATCGCCGTCGATCGAGTGCCAGTTGATCAGCGGCTCATTGACCGCGGTCTCGCGGATGCGCGCGGGCGGCAGGTCGCGGCAGGTCTCGGCGCCGGTGCGGAAGGCCTCGACGATCGGGTTCTTGCGAAACGACGAGCCGGCGATCATGCGCGGGATACGCGACGTGCGGCCGCGCCGGTAGAGGCTGGCGAAGCCGCGATAGATACCGGCGAGCGTCGTGCCGTTCGAGACGGGAACCGCCACGGCCGCCGGTGCGTCGCGCAATTCGTCGTAGATCTCGTAGGCGATCTCGCCGTAGGCCCGCAACTGCAAGAGCGTGTTCTCGCCGCCGGGGTTGGCGTCGTAGTACTCGTCCCGGTCGGCCCGCGCTCTCGATTCGGCGACGGCGGCCTCGTAGTCGCCCGGGACGCGCACGATCTCCGCGAGGCCGCGGTTCATCTCCTCGAGACGCTTGGTGTGATAGTTCTCGGGAACATGGATGACGGCCCGCAGGCCGGAGATCTCCGCGGCGAGCGCGACCGCGACGCCGTAGTTGCCGCAAGTCGCCACGGTGATCGTGTCGAAGCCGCGGCGGAGAGCGTCCATGACCTGCGCGAAGGCGATGCGGTCTTTTTGCGTGCCGGACGGATTGCCGCCCTCGAACTTGAGATAGATCTGGCGCAGGCCGATCTGCCGCTCGAGGTTGCGCGCCCGCGTGACGTCCGTGTCGCCGACTTCCGACTCGATCAAGTCCTCGAGCGCCTCGAGACGTGCGGAGAGCCCGAGTTGGGAGTCGCTGACAATGTCCTTCTGTTCGAGGACGGACGGCGGAAGGACCGTCATCGTCGCCCGCGCGCCGTCGAGCGGGTGGTTTGTCTCCATTCCGTTGAGTTCGTCGGGTCGCTCGGAGCCCTGTTGCATCGCCGTCCTCTGCCGTCCCAGTTCGCGGGCGAGAACAGGATGCAGCACTTTCGGGCGTTCGAGAACAGCCGTCGCGCCCGAAGTGGAGGAGTGGTCGCTTCGGGAGCGGGCTATGGCCGTGTCTCCGGGGGCGTCACGGAGAGGCGGACGCGGAAGACCGTCCCTTCGGCCGGGTTCGAGCGGAAGTCGACCCGCCCGCGCAGGTAGCGTTCGGTGAGCAGGCGGACGCTGTAAGTGCCGATGCCGCGTCCAGGTTCGCCCTTCGTCGAGAAGGAGCGCGAGAAGAGCTGCTTCTGCACGCGGTCGGGCATCACTCCGGGATTGCTCACCTTGAATGTCGCCATGCCCTGCTCCAGCGAGTACGAGAGGCCGATCACGTCGCCCGCGGACGAAGCCTCGAGTGCGTTCTTGAGCAGGTTGCCGAGGATGCGTCGCAGGATCACCTCGTCCGTCGCGAGCGTCGCGGGACCGCTCAGCTCTTCGATCTCGATGCGCTTGCCGAGTCCGGCCGTGTGGTGAGCGTAGGTGCTCGCGAGCGTCCTGAGCAGCGCGCTCACCGCGAAGGTCTTGACGTTGACGATCAGATCGCCGGATTCGGCGGCGGCGAGGTCGCGCTGGGCGCGGATCTCCTCGACGAGTTGTCCTGTGAGCGCGCGTATCTCGCCGACGATCTCGCGCGAGTCGTCGCCCATGTCCTCGATGAGCAGGTCGGCGAGCCCCTGCAGACCGCCCGCGACGTTCATCGCGTCGTGAAAGAAGATGCGCTCGAGCACGCGCCGCCTCTTGTCGTCCGTGATGTCCAGCGCCGCGAAGATCACGTAGCGGCCCGAGCCGATCGTCAGCGGGCTGGTCGTGACGCGCAGGTCGAGCGCGGCGAGCTCGCCGTCGACGACGCGGGTGATACGGCATTCCTCGCTCGTCGTCTGGTTCGTCTCGAACGAGCGCAAGAGCGCGTTGACGGCTCCGCAGTAGCGGCACGCCTCGGTCGTCCCGCAACCTCCGGGAGAGCCCTCGACATGGACGCACGAGAGCGCCTCGCCGGGACGCGCGCCGAGAAGATCCTCGGGGCGAACGTCGAGCATCGTCGCGAGGATGTTGTTGCAGAGCACGATCTGCGGGTGCTCGTTCAC